>NZ_BDHF01000011.1:0-60850 GCF_054786115.1 Treponema sp. R80B11-R83G3
AACTGATATTGTAAATGATTTTTTAGTTTATGTTATAGAAGAATATAAATTTCTAGAAAACAAAACGGCAAAAGATACAATGGAATTATTTTCTAAATATAATGTGTTCAATTACATATTAAAACATTATAACGCCTTACACACAATGGGTGGCAGAGCAATTGCTGATGATATTAATTGTTTGATAAAATGAAAAAAGTCCCAATGAGAAAGAAATATATATAATTTCCTTGACAAATAAATTTACATAGGATTGTTTGGCGAAAAATACGGAATGGAAGACGCTGAAAGCGTTTCGCCTACCGAAAAGGAGTACGATTTATCAGCCGAATTACATAAAACACGATTAATATATATCAAAAATACGGAAAAGCGCGATAAAAAAGAAGAAATATTAATTAAGAAAATAGAAAAAGATGTTGTTCGTAAGTCTTTTTCTGATTCAGATGAATTAAAAACAGAAGTTTATGCGTCATTGATACGTTACCTTGAAGAAAAAGAAATTATACGTTTGTCTCCATATGACGCAACTTTTAACAGAACGGCGACGCTTGAAGATATTGACGAGAGAAAAGTAACAGACTTTGTTGCAAGAGCGCGAATTAAACGAAATTTTCCTTTTGATGAAAGTGTAAGTTACAAAGCAATTTTATCGCATTTGGATTTAATTGCAGATGAAAGAGTTACAAATGTGGCAATTTTGCTGTTCGGTAAAAAACCGCAAAAATTAATGATTACGTCTTCTGTAAAATGCTGTCAATTTTATGGAAACAAGGTAGAAAAGCCAATACCCTCGTATCATATTTATGATGGCGATGTGTTTCAGCTAATAGATCAGGCGGTAAGTTTTGTGATGTCGCGCATTGACGCAAAAGTGGGAGATAGGAATAAAAGCATTTTAGCGGACGTAGAATCTGAACTTCCGTTGCAAGCCGTAACAGAGGCAATAGTGAATGCCGTCTGTCACTGTGACTATACAAGCAACGCAAGTATACAGGTGATGCTTTTTAAAAATCGCCTTGAAATTTGGAATCCCGGTCAACTTCCTTACGGGTTGACTATCGAAATGCTGAAAACAGAACATCCTTCCCGTCCGGCAAACCCGTTATTGGCGCGTCCGATGTATCTTTACGGTTCCATCGAACAAGTAGGAACCGGTACAGAAATGATTGTGGAAAAATGTATTGCGCAAGGTTTGCGTTCCCCTGATTTTAAACAGGATACCGATTTTGTTACAACCTTTTGGAGAACTGAAAAAGACACTGAAAGAAAAAATATAGCTGAGAAGAAAAGTTCGGAGAAAAAGGGGACAGAAAAGGGGACAGAAAAAATATCAAAAAATCAACAATTGATAATTGACAATATTATTAAGAATCAACATATTACAATAAATGATCTGGTTATTGCCGTTGGTATTTCTGCGAGTAAAATAAAAGAAAATTTATCAAAACTCAAGGACAAATGTCTTATTGAACGTATCGGACCCGACAAAGGCGGTCATTGGAAAGTCCTAAAGTAAATTTTTAAGTGACAATGGATAAAATTTCATATACAAAAATCATGCAATTCGGTTTAAAACTTGGCAGTAAAAACATTAATTACACTAAAGATATCCTTTCATTTTATGAAGCGGGATATTTTCAATATATAGAATTATTTGCCGCCCCTGACAGTATTAATGATACTATTGTGTATTGGAAACAGTTTTCCATACCTATAATTATTCACGCGCCACATTCATTCGCTGGTATGAATCTTTCATTGCCGGAAGAACGAGAGAGTAATAAAAAGAAATTACAGGAGACTTTTCAATTTGCCGATGCTCTTAAATCGGAAACGATTATATTTCATTCCGGGGTTAATGGAAAAATTGAAGAGACGATTAATCAACTTAAGGCATTTGTTGATTCCCGATGCGTAATTGAAAATAAACCGTTAAAAGGGTTGAATGGGGAAAAATGTTTGGGGGCTACTCCGGAAGAAATCAAATATATTTCTAACGAACTTATGTTAGATTTTTGCCTTGATTTTGGTCACGCGATATGCGCCGCCAATTCAATGAAAAAAGAACCGTTTGAATTAATCAAAGAGTTTCTTGCGCTAAAACCACGTATGTACCATTTAACTGACGGCGATCACAAATGTGAATATGATTCGCATCTGCATTATGGCAAAGGAACTTTCCCAATTAAGGAATTGTTTAAAATGGTTCCAGATGGAGCAAAAGTAACCAATGAAGCCAAACATGATTCTGAAAATAAATTAGATGATTTTAAGGAAGACTTTTTCTATGTCAAAAACATATAGATTAATTCCGTTAATCGACTTAGATAAAGAAACTCAATTAAAAGTCTTAGAAATAAGAAATGAAGAGTATATTCGGGCATGGATGTTCACAGGAAATAAAATAAACGCGGATGATCATCTTGCATGGATAGAACGATTAAAGAATGACAAGAGCCAAATTTGTCTGATAATTATTGATGAAGATGACAAAGCCTTTGGCGCTGTAAATATAAAAAACATTGATAAAGAGAATAAAATTGCCGAGTTGGGATTTTACAAGAGCCAAAATATAAATGAAAAGGGACTAATGACTAAATCCTTAAGTACAACTATTGATTATTCTTTTAATAACCTCGGCATGGAAAAGATTTACAGCGAAGTTTTTGACGGTAACATAAAAAGTTTAGCAATACATAAAAGGTTATTGTTTACAGAAGAAGGCTTTTTGCGTTTGCATAAAATTAAAGGGGGAAAACGCATAGGGGTACACTTATTTGGCTTGTTAAAAGACGAATGGGAAACCGGGAAAAAGAAAATAAATATCAGAGATGATATAATTGTAAAAATAAATAATGTTTAAAGAATTAACCAAACCATTTATAATTGCCGAAATGAGCGGAAACCACAATCAAAGCCTTGAGAGGGCATTGGCTATTGTTGAATCTGCGGCAAAAACAGGCGTTGACGCCCTAAAAATACAGACATACACTCCCGATACGATAACAATAAATTCTGACAGAGATGAATTTAAAATAAAAGATAATAACAGCCTATGGAAAGAAGAAACCCTTTACTCGCTATACAGTAAAGCATATACTCCCTGGGATTGGGATAAGCCGATATTTGACAAATGTGCCGAATTGGGAATAATCGGTTTCAGTACCCCGTTTGATTTTTCAGCGGTTGATTTCCTTGAAAAACTAAATGCGCCTTTTTACAAAATTGCCAGCTTTGAGAATTACGATCTGCCCCTTTTAAAATACACAGCAAAAACAGGAAAACCTGTTATAATGTCTACAGGCATGATACAACTGGAAGAATTAAAAGAAAGCGTAAATGTGCTAAAAGAGAATGGTTGTCCTGAAGTTGTACTGTTAAAATGCACCAGCACATATCCTGCTGTTCCAAAAAATACTAATTTGTTGACTATAACCGATATGCAAAAACAGTTTCCAGATTGCGTTATTGGTTTATCAGATCACACATTGGGAACCGCTGTGTCAGTTGCGAGCATAGCATTAGGCGCAAAAGTTATTGAGAAGCATTTTACCCTCTCAAGGGCTGAAGGCGGCGTAGATAGCGCGTTTTCTATGGAGCCGTCCGAAATGAAGGATTTGGTTAATGACGTTAATATGGCTTACCAGTCATTGGGAAACGTGTTTTATGGTCCAACCGAAGCTGAAATTCCATCGTTAAAATTCAGGCGTTCTCTTTATGTTGTCAAAGACATTAAAAAAGGAGAACTGTTTACTCCTGAAAACGTCAGATCAATACGGCCCGCAAATGGGTTATCGACAGAGATGTATAATGATGTTCTTTCAAAGAAGTCTGCCGTTGATATTAGAGCAGGCGTACCCTTAGATAAAGGCATGATTTGTTGAAATGAAAAATTTATTGATATCTATCCCCTGCGCCAGAAATGTCAGATATTTTGTCGATACAAAAATTTTTGATGATATAGCTAATTATTGCAGTCAAAATGATATTCATATTTATTTGGTTCATAAACAAGAAACGCTCTCTAATTTTATTTCGCTTTATAAAAATATTACAGAACTTCGTTACCCAAATATAAATAAATCATCAAAATTAGTTAAGCTTTTTAGAAATCTTGTCAATGAACCTTCATTATTTTGGAAATATCTCTTTCATGGCCGTGTTTCTCCTTTCAAAATATCACCACGTGACTCTATAAAACGAAATATTCTAAGATTAGTTTTATTTCCATTTTCTTTATTATATTATATTCCAATTATTAGTAAGTTTATTATTAATTTTTCTTTTTTTGATATAAACTACATACAATTTTTAAAGAAATTTCAAATCGATGCAGTAATTTTAAATTTACCGGAATGTATTGAAGAAAGATTAATATCTCATTCATGTAATAAAATGAAAATACCTATTGTAGCAGGTTGTGATGGGTGGGATACCTATCTAAATAATGGTTATGTGCATATATTTTCTGGTGTAATGGTCTGGGGGAAAGAAATGGCCATACATGCAAAAGAATCAGGAATTAAAGAACATCAATTAATATATATTGGAATGCCCCATAAAAGCAGAATTCAACATTCTATGGCTAATATGGATAAAGATAAAATACAAAAAAAATATAACATTGATAAAGATAATAAAGTTATACTTATCCCATGTAACAGATGGTATCAGACAAATGATATGGAAAAAAATTTTATTAAAGCGCTATTACATTATATTGAAAATAATAAAGAAATAAATTATATAATCATTTTAAGAGATAATCCCGGCGGAATTCCCAGGAAAGAAGATATAAATTATAAAATTATCTATAAAAACAACAAATATATTCGTTTTCAGGTTCCTGTCAAATCATTTATGGATTCTTGGACAGGTATTATAGAAAACAATATTATTAGCGAAATTGCTGAGTTGTTTTTGATTACTGATTGCGTGTTTTCTATAACGTCTCTTTTTATGCTTGAAGCGGCTATTTCAAATATTCCAGTTAATTTTTATAACATTAAAAATGAAAAATATAATGTCCGATATGCTACAAAAAAAAGATTCTATAAATCATTACTAAATATGGGAATTCCTGAATTAACAGATTATAAAGATATTCCAAGTTTTTTGAATAAAATAAATAAAAAGGATAATCTGGAATATTTAAAAAATATATCATTTGCCTTTGATTATTGTGAACCAAATTATATAAGTAAATTATTTTCCCTACTGGAATTAATTAACAAAGAATGAAATATGAAAAATAAATCTATTATAATCGTTCCATTTAATGAAACTGAACAATATTTATCTTTAATGATAAAAGCTTATAGAGCAAACAATTGTTGCGTTTTATCTTTTTCTATAAATAATTTGTTTAAAGTTAATTATTTAATGCTTAATTGGTTTGAAAATATTTCGTATAAAAATAATTTAAGCTTAATTGTAAAATTTATAAAAAATATAACAGCTATATTGTTTTTTAGAGTATTAAATAAAAAGATTATCTGGACATTACATAATAGAAAACCACATAGAACAGAAATCAATAAAGCTATTGTTAATATTTTTTCTAAAATAATTATGAAATTATTATTTTTAATATCATATAAAATTATTATTCATTCTAAAGCGCCTGTGATAAAATATAACTTATCAAAATTCATTTATGTTCCTCATCCTAATTTTATAAATTTTTATGGAAATCCAGAAACAAAAAATACATTAACAAATGAAAAAATAAAATTGCTTTTCTTTGGAACAATTATACCTTATAAAAATTTAGATATTTTAATTCAGGCGATTAATGAACTTAACTTTCAAAATCTTGAATTACAAATTGCCGGTAAAATTTCAGACAATTATATTAATTATATAAATCATTTAATAGGAAACAATAATTCTATTAAAACAAATTTTAATTTTATTTCAAATCATGATATTCCAAAATTAATAGCAAATTGTCATTTAGTAATAGTACCCTTTGATTTAGAAAGCTGTTACAACGCCTCAACTGCGATTTTATCATTTTCTTATAAACGTTCTGTAATATGTACAGAAATAGGAACTGTTCTTGATATAGAGAATAAAAGCCTATATTTTGGATATACATATGAAGAACGTATACAACACAAACAAAGATTAAAAGAATGTATTAGTCATGTATATAATAATTATTCAGGTAATTACAATAATCTTTTACAACTTGGTGAGCAATGCTATAATTTTATTAACGATAATAATAATATAGAAGAAACGATTAAATCATTACGCAACATTTTTATATAGATAATAAATGAACATACTAAAAGAAAAAATAAAAAAAAGCAAATGCTTCTTATTTTATAAAAAGATAAATAATACAATTTTAAAATTAAAATATATTATTATCGGTAAATTTCTTGGAATAGATATTAGTCTAGTTTCTTATAATCAGAATGAAAATTCTGATTATATCCAATATCAACCTGCATATACTTGGTATATAAAAAAAATAATGAAACTTTTTTCTATAAATCAATCTGATAAACTGCTGGATTATGGCTCTGGAAAAGGAGCAGCTATGATTTTCTTTGCACGGTATTCTTTTATTGAAATAGGTGGTGTTGAATATAATAAAAATCTTCATGAAACGGCAATAAACAATTTTAAAAAAATAAAATTAAATTATTTGAAATCATATAATTATGACGCTGCCTTATTTGCAGATATTGATCAATATACATATTTTTTTATGTATAATCCTTTTATTGGTAATATTCTTGAACTGACTATTGAACAAATAAAACAAAGCCTCATAAGAAATCCACGGAAAATTACTATTTTATATCAAAATCCTATTGGACATGATTTATTTGTTAATTCAAAGTTGTTTCCATATATCAAATCATGTTTTATACCATCATTACTAAATCTTAATAAAAAAAATAAACGTTATGGAAGACAATTCATAAATATATATTGTACAGAAATATTAAATATTAACTTTTCTAAATATGGAATCATATTAATTGATAATGTCTAATAAAAACAAATATATTGAATTTTGTACAGAACGCTCCGATATTCCCATTTTCAGCCAACCGTGGTGGCTGGATGCGGTTTGTCCTAACAGTTGGGACGTTATTCTTATCGAGCAAAATAATAAAATAACAGCGTCTTTCCCATACTATAAAAAAAAAATTAAAGGGATATTTAGCCATATCGGGATACCGCCGCTTACGCAGAAACTTGGCCCTTATATCGTATATGATTCTAAAATAAAATCAGAAAACAAAAAAATTGGATATGAGCATGAAATTTACGGTGAAATAATAAATAAATTGCCCAAATGCGATAGTTTAAAAATAAATTTTGACTGGAAATATAAAAATTGGCTGCCATTTTACTGGAAAGGTTTTAAACAAACAACAAGATACACTTATATGCTGGATAATATATCGGATCACGATTCTATAATTAATAACTACTCAAAAAGCAAAAAACAGCCAATACAAAAAGCAAAAGATATATTTACCTTAAAATACGATTTACCTAAAGATGATTTTTATTCCTACTTTTTAAACGTTGTCCGTGAACGCCATGAAGTTATTGAATTTTCCAAAGATTTATTTAATCGTCTCTATGACGCAGTATATGAACACAAAGCAGGCAGAACATTTTATTGCATAGATACGGATAAAAATATTCATGCTATTAACATGGTTGTATGGGACAGTGAATGCGCGTATTATCTTTTGGCAATAAGAAGCAAGAAATATAATACCAGCGGCGGTACGGAATTCCTTGTTGATGAGACTATAAAATATGTATCGCAATTTGTAAACAAGTTTGACTTTGAAGGCAGTATGATTAAAGGAGTTGAAGAATCTTATCGTCATTATGGAACACGGCAAATTGAATATTATACTATTTCAAAATGCGATAATCTTATTTTAAGAATACTCTATGCAATCAGAAATGATTAATAATTTATGGATAAATTAACAGCCTACATTATTGATTTCCTAGCCCGTTTTCCCCTTTCTGAATCAAGCATTATCCATTATGGTAAAATTGAAGACGCTTCCGTTAATGCAAAAATTATTATTATTCCTGCATTTCATAACTTTGAAATAACAAGTTTACCTGAAACGCCATTTAAACATCTTAATGATACACCAATACTTTATGGCAATTCTAAAATTGAAAAGCAAAACGGAAAATTAACAGTATACGCAGATATTATCGCTTCATCTTTTTTTCTTCTTTCCCGTTACGAGGAAATATTAAAACAGCAATGCCGTGATCATCATGGCAGGTTTTTGGCGAAAGATTCCGTTGTTTTTCAGCAAGGTTACGGAAACAGCCCGTTGGTTGATGAATATGGCGTACTGCTCCGCAAATGGTTACGTGAAATCGGGGCGAATGTTCCCGCCGAAAATAAAGGATTTGGTAAAATATGCCTTACCCACGACGTTGACGAACCGTTTCATTTTAGCCGCCTTCACACGGTATGCAAACAATATCTTAAAAATCTGTTAAAATACAATTATTCTTCTTCTCCTTTTAAAAAATATTTGGATGAGCGGTATGATGAGTATTATACGTTTCCAAAAATTATAAACTATGATAAAACTTTGCGTGAATCATTGCCTGATGTGACACTAGAGAGCATATATTTTTTTATAACGGCAGGATCTTTCTTTAATACAAAATACTATAATTTTTTTTCAAAAAAAATAAATCGTTTAATTAATCTTCTGATTGAAGAAGGCGCCAGACCGGGACTTCACATAAGTTATGAAGCCGGTAAAAACCCAAAAGAAATAAATTATGAAGTAAAAATGTTTAAAAAAAAGTGGGGAGGCGCCAATGTTGTCAGCCGTCATCATTATCTGCAATGGCGCGAACCGGAAGATATTGTATTTATGGAACAGGCGGGAATTAACGATGATTTTACCTTATCTTATGCTGACAGCGCGGGGTTCAGGGTTGGAACTTGCCGTCCATACAGATTCATTAATCCCAAAACAAAAGAAATAACCAATGTAATAATCCATCCGCTTGAAATTATGGAATGTACTCTTAACCTTAAAAAATACATGAATCTTGATTATGAAAAGGCATTAAGTGCATGTAAAGAAATAATTGATCAAGTCTATAAACATAATGGGGAACTCGTGCTATTATGGCATAACACTGAATTTACAGGGTTGAACTATCAGGAAAAATTGTATATTTCTGTTTTGGAATATATAAAAAAAATAAATAAATGAACATCCTAACCGTCATAGGCGCGCGACCTCAATTTATCAAAGCCGCCGTATTAAGCCGCTTTATCCGCGATAATCCTTCTTATGGCATTACAGAGACGCTCCTTCATACAGGCCAGCATTATGACCAGAATATGAGCGACGTGTTTTTTGAAGAGATGGATATCCCTAAACCGGAAATAAATCTTCATGTGGGATCTGGCAATCACGGAAAAACTACAGGGTTGATGCTTGAAAGAATTGAAGAAGTAATTCTTGAACGAAAGCCCGAAGCAGTTTTGGTATATGGAGATACCAATTCAACATTGGCTGGCGCGTTGGCGGCAAGCAAACTTCATGTTCCGGTCGCGCATGTGGAAGCGGGACTTCGTTCTTTTATGATGGCAATGCCTGAAGAGCAAAACAGGCGCTTAACGGATCATCTCTGTACATGGCTTTTTTGTCCAACTCAAACCGCAGTGAACAATCTGGCTCATGAAGGCATTGTCAATCTTAAAAACGCTTCCCTGCCCTCTTCCGATAATAAATGTGTCGCGCTGACAGGTGATATTATGTTTGATGCTTCGCTTTATTATCGAAAAAAACCCGGCGTTCAAACAAATGAAAAAGATTTTATTCTTTTAACAATTCACCGCGCCGAGAATACCGATGATCCAAACAGGCTTAACGCTATTTTTACCACGCTTAATGAATTATCCGGTTTTCGTTTCATTTTTCCCGTCCATCCGCGCACTATAAAAATTATTGAAAAAGAAAAAATAAAACTGTCAAAACATATAAAAATGATAGAACCGGTAGGCTATCTTGAAATGTTGGCGTTGGAATCAGCCTGCACTGCCATTTTAACCGATTCAGGCGGCGTGCAAAAGGAAGCGTATTTTTTTAAAAAACCCTGCATTACCATGCGTGATTCCACAGAATGGATAGAACTGGTTAACGCCGGCTGGAATACGCTTACTGGCGCGGATACCTGCAAAATTATCAACGCCGTCCGGAATTTACATATTCCTGATGAATACCCCTCTTTATACGGCGACGGAAACTGCGCTCAAAAAATATGTGATTTTATGAAGTAATATATTCCACTGATAGTGGAATATTTATTCCATTATTACTGAAATAAATATTCTATTACTACTGGAATATTGTCTTGTATTGGCGTATACTAATACTATGAAATTATCGGAAATACAGGATATAAGCGTCACTCAAAAAGTGAAGCTGGAGGAGCAGGAACAGGGACTTATACGCAAATCATTAGCTGAACTGCCAGACATAAAAAGCCACGCGCTGGTTGTATGCGGCATCAGGCGGTGCGGAAAAAGTACGCTGCTCCGGCAATTTGTACAGAAATTAAAGCGGCCTTACTTTTATTTAAACTTTGACGATATGCGCCTTGCGTCTTTTTCTCATGCGGATTTCCGGCTTATAGATAAAGTTATTGCCGAATCAGGCGCAAAACTGATTTTTTTTGATGAAATTCAATCGGCGCAACGGTGGGAATTGTATGTACGGCAAAAACTTGACGAGGGCTTTCAGGTTATTATTACAGGTTCAAACGCTTCCCTTTTAAGCCGTGAACTTGGAAGCCGTTTAACGGGGCGGCATCTGTCAAAAGAGCTTTTTCCGTTTTCTTACATGGAATTTTGCGGTTTTACAGAAGCTAATCCCGGCTCGCAATCCCTGTCAAATTATATTGAAAAAGGCGGCTTTCCTGAGTATCTGAAAACAGGCAATACAAATATTCTGAGTCAGTTACAGTCGGATATTTTATACAGGGATATTGCGGTGCGTTACGGCATTCGTGACGCCTCGTCATTACAGCGTTTGTTTGTGTATCTTGTGTCAAATCCGGCCCAACTTTTTTCACCAAGCAAGTTGACAAGCGTTGCGGGAGTTAAATCGCCCACTACGGTTTTGGAATATATCTCCTTTTTTGAGGCGGCTTACCTTATACGCCTTTTACCCCGTTTCGCATGGTCAGTCAAAGCTCAAAATCTTGCGCCTAAAAAAGCGTATATCGCCGATACGGGGCTTATAAAAACAGGCGCTGTTTCATTTAGCGGCAATTTGGGCGCCCTGCTTGAAAATTGCGTATATAACGTCCTGCGGGATAAGGCTGGCAGTTCCGCTTTACCATCGGAGATTGGAATTTACTATTTTACCGGTAAAAGCGGCGGTGAATGTGATTTTATTTTTTCGCCGCATAGCAACCCGTCATGTATTCAGGTTTGCTGGGAACTGACGCATGATAACCAGGATCGGGAAATTAACGGTCTGCTTGAAGCTATGGAGTTTTTTAATTTGGATTGCGGCACTATCCTTACATTCGATACTGAGGATATAATTAAAACTGACGGGAAAAATATTGATGTAATTCCCGCATGGAAATATATGGCAAAGGAGGGCAATAATGGCAAACGCGGAAATACTAAAAAAAATCCACGAAAAAAGCGTTAAAATCGGAGTAATCGGCCTTGGCTATGTGGGGCTTCCTCTGGCGGTTACATTTGCGCGTAATGGCGTTTCCGTGCTTGGCTTTGAAAAAAACGCCCAAAAAACAGACGCTGTAAATAAGGCGCAGAACTATATCAGTGATGTTGACAATACGGATTTGAAAAATGTTGTTTCTGAAACAAAAGCGTTTTCCGCAACAGTTGATTTTTCCCGTATAAAAGAATGCGACGCGGTAATAATTTGCGTGCCTACGCCGTTGGATAAATTTAAAAAGCCGGATATGAGTTATATTGAACAGTCCTGTATTGATATTGGCAGGAATATGAAATCAGGCACGTTTATCAGCCTTGAAAGCACCACTTATCCTACAACGACAGAGAATTTTATGAAACCGATAATCGAGCGGGAATCAGGATTGCAGGAAGGGATAAATTTTTGGTTATGTTTCAGCCCGGAACGAATTGATCCGGGGAACAAAGACTACAAAACAGATAACACGCCTAAAGTTGTAGGCGCCCTTGGAGAAGAATCAAAACAAATCGCCGCCGCATTATACGGTCTTGCAATACAACATTTACATGTTGTGTCTTCACCGAGAATTGCCGAGATGGTAAAGATTCTTGAAAACACATACCGGCTTGTAAACATTTCCCTTATTAACGAGCTTGCCTTGCTCGCCGGCAAAATGGATATTGACATTTTGGAAGTGATAGAAGCGGCAAAGACAAAGCCTTACGGTTTTCAGGCTTTTTATCCCGGTCCAGGCATCGGCGGGCATTGCATCCCGCTTGATCCTTTTTATCTTGAGCATATAGCTAAAAACTTTAATTTTGAACTTTCAATGATCCATACGGCGGGAACTATAAACGATCTTATGCCTTACCGTATTATGAACAAAATTTCTTTTGCCTTAAACCGGCATAAGAAAGCGTTAAATGGCTCTACTGTTTTGTTTCTCGGCATCGCTTATAAACCCGATATTGACGACGCGCGTGAAAGCCCCGCGCTGTTGGTGATGGAACAAGTAGCAAAAAAAGGAGCGAAAGTTTTCTACCATGACCCTTATATATTAGATGTTACAGATGAGCATGGGAATCATTATACCGGCGTTTCACCCACTGATGAACTGCTCAGCTCTGCTGATTGCGTTGTGTTTACAACTAATCATTCATGCTTTAATGTTGAGTATATCGTTAATAAAGCGCGGTTGGTTGTAGATACAAGAAACGCCGTTAAAAATATTTCTATTGAATCGGATAAGGTTTTTAAGTTATGAAATTTCTTGTAGTTAGCGACCGTGAATACAAAAAAACCAACCGCGGCATTGATATGATAACGACCTATCTTGCTGAAAAAAAACATACTTTGGACCATCTTGTGTTTTTTACGAGAAAAAAATGTTCTGCAAAACAAGTAAGCGGGAATATACGGCAACTTTACACTTATGATCCTATTAGGCTTTATTATAAGATAATACAATTTGTTTTTCCTTCTTTTATTCTTCTTGCCTATTTCCGTTTTCTAATTAAGAAACAAACTCCTGTTGATTTTTCACAGTATGATTATGTTGTTCTTGAATCCGGTTTACCGATTTATTTTTCACTTGAAATATCAAACAAAATAATCTACCGCCAGTCCGATCCCATTTTTATATGTTTTAATTCAAACAGGCGTTTTTATAAATCGCTTGAAGAAAATGTTATTAAAAAATCAGTCTTTGTTACAAGCGCTCTTAATGAGCGTTATTTTCCCGTTGAATACAAAGATAAAATTATACACTTTCATTCAGGATTCATTCCGTATCAAGAATTAAATCCCATAAATCCTGAAAAACAGTTTGTTGTTATGGGCGGAGAAATCGACTTGCATTTATTAAAGAAAATGGCAAAAAATTATCCTGAGTTTATTTTTTCGGTAATAGGCATTAGAAAGAAGAAAATAGGCCGGAAAAATATTATTTTTAAAGGTTATCTTGATTTCCAAAATTATCAAAAACTTCTTTCTTCATGTTTTGCCGTTATCATCCCATTTTCAAAACATTATGTCAGGCAGCTTAAACAAGTTTCTTTTACGGCAAAAATTCTTTTTCCCATGTATATGGGACTTCCAATATTATTAAGAAGTTATGGCTCAATTTTCCATACTAATTTAGAAAAAAAATTATTTGTATATAAATCACACAAAGAAGCATTAATTATGCTTAATACGCTAATTGAAAAATTTGAACATGGTGAATTTGACCGAAAGGTGTCAAAAGAGACGATGGAGTTTCTTATTCCGCAAACATACGAGAACCGATTAAAGAAACTTGATGAAATTTTTAATCGTTATTTGAATATTGATATTAACAATTAATATTATGAAAGAAATTATGGAAAAAACAGTATATCTTGGAATGCGCGGTGATATAATTCATCCGGGAATAATCAACATTATCCGAGAAGGCGCAAAACTCGGCGAGCTAACCGTAGGACTCTTAACCGATTCGGCTATCGCTTCCCATAAACGCCTGCCCTATTTAACTTATGGGCAGAGGAAAGACGTTATTGAAAATATAAAGGGCGTAGCGCAGGTAATCCCACAGGAAGAATGGAGTTATGTGCCTAACTTGCGAAAGTTAAAACCTGACTACATCATTCACGGAGACGACTGGAAAAGCGGTCCTTTGCGGAAAGAACGCGATGAAGTTTTTGCTGTTATGAAAGAACTTGGCGGTGAAGTCATAGAGATTCCCTATACTGTGGGGATTAATTCATCTTCAATTAATGAGGCGATACGTTCCATTGGCACAACGCCGGACATTCGCCTAAAAACGCTCCGTCGCCTTCTTGATTCAAAACGGATTGTAAGAATTATGGAAGCGCATTCAGGGTTGTCCGGTTTAATAATAGAAAATCTTGAAATTGAAAAAGAAGACGGCTTGCATAGTTATGACGGAATGTGGTCTTCAAGTTTGACAGATTCTACAAGCAAGGGAAAACCGGATATCGAAGCGGTTGATCTTACTACCCGCCTGCATGATTTGACAAATATTCTTGAATGTACGACAAAGCCGATAATTTTTGACGGCGACACAGGCGGTCAACATCTTGCCTTCACTGTAAAAACGCTTGAAAGAAACGGAATATCAGCGGTCATCATAGAAGTGTCAAACTTGAAGACCACATTCCGTCATAATGGAACTGACGTTAATCAGGAATTATGCCCCATTCCCGAATTCTGCGATAAAATTAAAGCCGGCAAACAGGCGCAGGTAACAAAAGAATTTATGATTATAGCGCGGCTGGAAAGTTTGATTGCCGGTTTCCCCGTCTCACACGCTATGGAAAGGGCGAGGGCATTTGTCGAAGCGGGAGCAGACGGCGTTATGATACACAGCAAAGAAAAATCTGGCGATGACATAAAAGAATTTTGTACGCTTTTCCGCGCCGAATATCCTCATGTGCCGATTGTTCTTGTTCCCACAACATATAACAAATTTACAGAGAAGGAACTTGCCTCATGGGGCGCGAATATTATTATATACGCTAACCATATGCTACGCTCGGCGTATCCTGCGATGGTCAACACCGCAAAAATGATCTTACAAAACGAACGCTCTCTTGAAGCGGATTCGGTTTGTATGCCAATAAAAGAAATACTGGAATTAATTCCGGGCGGAAAATAATTGATAACTGCTGAATATTTTTACAACAAACTCACAGAAAAAGGAATAGGGTTTTTTTCCGGCGTGCCTGATTCTCTCCTTAAAGATTTTTGCGCATATATAACCGATCACGCTGAAAAGAAAAACCATATTATCGCAGTAAACGAAGGGGCCGCTATTGGCCTCGCCTGCGGGTACCATCTTGCAACAGGACGCGTTCCGCTTGCGTATATGCAAAATTCAGGCATCGGCAATGCGGTTAATCCCCTGCTCTCCCTTGCCGACAGCGAAGTTTACCGCATTCCTATAGTGCTTATCATAGGCTGGCGCGGAGAGCCGGGCATTCATGACGAGCCTCAGCATATCAAACAAGGCAAGGTTACCCGTTCTCTCTTTGAAAGCATGGGTATTCCATACGCTGTTCTTGAAAAAGATGAGAACGGCGTTAACGGCCAGATTGAAACTTGTTTTAAAACGCTTTCTAAAACAAGTTCCCCATACGCTCTTATTATACGCAAAGACACATTCGCGCCTTATACCCTTCAAAAAAAAGAAGATCATGACGCGGTAATGACTCGTGAAGAGGCTATAGAAGAGATTACTTCTGGCCGCGGCGGAATTATTGTTTCAACTACCGGCATGATCTCACGCGAATTGTACGAGTTACGCGACAAAACCGCCGATGGTCATGAACGTGATTTTCTTACCGTAGGCTCTATGGGGCACGCGTCTTCCATTGCGTTGTCCATCGCTTTACAAAGGCCTGAATTGCAGGTTACATGCCTTGACGGAGACGGAGCGGCGCTTATGCACATGGGATCGTTAGCTGCAATTGGCACGCAAAAACCTCGTAACTACCTCCACGTTGTTCTAAATAACGCGGCTCATGATTCTGTCGGAGGGCAGCCTACAATAGCCCCGTTAATTGATATGCCAGCAGTCGCGCGCGCCTGCGGCTATACAAATGTTTATCAGGCTAAAACAAAGGAAGAACTTAAAAATATTTTGGCTAACAAACGCGAAGGACTTACATTTATTGAAGTAAAAGTAAAGAAAGGCGCACGAAAAGATTTGGGGCGCCCAAAAACAACGCCGCAGGAAAATAAAACTGCTTTTATGAAATATATCGAAGAATATCGTCTTCGCGTTGATCACGCGGCTATAAACTAAGGATAAAAAATGATAAAACAGGCGGTTATTGTCGCGGCGGGTCTTGGTTCCCGCCTTAAAGAAAAAACAGTTTCAAAACCAAAAGGATTCCTTGAATTGGGCGGAATCGCCATTGTTGAATGGTCGGTTCAAAAACTGCTTTCATGCGGAATTGAAAAAATTATTATAGGCACTGGTTATCATGCCGAAGCGTACAATGATCTTGCAAAAAAATATCCTGCTATTCAAACGGCGTTTAGCGCCGACTATGAAACAACCGGCAGTATGGCTACTTTAAGCGTTTGCGCTCCTTATGTAACAGATGATTTCCTTTTGTTGGAATCCGACCTTATCTACGACAGTATAGGGCTTTCAGTCCTTTGCAACGATATTCATGAAAATGTAATCCTCGCTTCAGGCGCGACTAATTCAGGAGACGAAGTGTATCTGGAAGCGGCTAACGGCTCTTTTTTAAAGGCGCTTTCAAAAAACAAAAACGAACTTGCTTCAACTTACGGCGAACTTGTCGGAATTACAAAAATTTCTCCGTCTCTCCTTTCCGCAATGTGCGCCTATTACGATAAAAAACGCGCGGGATCTCCTAAACTTGACTATGAACACGCGATTATGGCGTGTGCTGACTCAAATCCGACCTTTATCCGCAAGATTGAATATTACGCGTGGCGCGAAATTGACGATGATAGCCATCTTGAAATGGCGCAAAGTAAAATACTCCCGCTTATTCAGGAAAATGAATCGTTACGCCAAATACGCCGCGAAGTCCTATTAAATCCCGGTCCCGCGACAACAAGCGACAGCGTTAAATACGCCCAAGTCTGCGCCGATATTTGCCCACGTGAAAAGGAATTCGGCGATGTGATGAAATGGATATGCCGAGAACTTACCGCCATTGTCGCCGACGCATCTGAATATGAAACGGTCTTTTTTGGCGGATCAGGCACTGCCGCCGATGAAGTTATGGTTTCCTCCTGCGTTCCTGAAACCGGGCACATTCTTATTGTTGATAACGGTTCTTATGGACAGCGGCTTGCGAAAATAGCGTCAGTTTATAAAATTAACCACACTGTTTTTAAAAGCTCAACTTATGAAAAAATTGATATATCCGCTCTTGAGAAAGAATTTAAAACCGGCAAATATACTCATCTTGGCATTGTGTACCACGAAACCACAACAGGACTGCTCAACCCACTTGATATTATTTGCCCATTGGCAAAAAAATATAACATTGTAACAATAGTTGACGCCGTTAGCATATATGCCGGAATGCCGATGAACCTGTCCAAACTTGGCATTGATTTTATGGCTTCCACTTCCAATAAAAATATTCAAGGGATAGCCGGCGTTTGTTTTGTTATCTGCAAAAAAAATGAGCTTGAAAAAACAAAAACTATTCCCATGCGAAATTATTATCTTAACCTTTATGATCAATACGCGTATTTTTCTAAAACTGGACAAACCCGTTTTACCCCTCCCGTTCAATCTCTTTACGCGCTCAGACAGGCAATTCTTGAAACAAAACAAGAAACTGTGGAAAAACGCTGGGAGCGTTATACTGAATGTTGGCGTATTCTAGTTGACGCTGTTAAAAAATTAAACTTAAAAATGCTTGTAAAAGAAGAAGACCAGTCTCATTTAATAACCGCTATTTTTGATCCTGAATCGCCAAAATACAGCTTTGACAGTTTGCATGATTTTGCCCGTCAAAGCGGATTTACGATTTACCCCGGAAAATTGGGTAACATAAACACTTTCAGAATAGCGAATATCGGAGACATTAAACCGCACGAGATGAAAAGATTTACTGAAGTTTTAAAGCTTTATTTAGATTCCATTAAATGATTGATTTCTTATATAACATATTTATCTTTCCTCTGGTACAAATAGTTGAAATTTCATTTGTAATCGTATACCGAATATTCAAGGACAAAGCGCTTGCCATATTCGGAGTAAGCGCCGCCATTACCGCCTGTACCATGCCTCTTTATTTTATTGCTGAAAAATGGCAGCAAATTGAAAGGGAGTTGCAGGCAAAGCTAAATCCTAAAATAAAAAAAATAAAATCTGTTTTTAAAGGCGATGAACAGTATATGGTTCTTTCCGCCTATTACAGGCAGAATCATTACCATCCGATTTACGCCCTAAGAAGTTCTTTGGGGGTTTTTATACAGGTTCCCTTTTTCATTGCGGCCTACGCGTATCTTTCAAATTTGGAATTTTTAAAGGGAGCGTCTTTTCTTTTCATACGGGATTTAGGCGCTCCTGACAGGCTTCTCTCTTTCGGGGGTTTTTATCTTAATTTGCTTCCTGTTGTTATGACGCTTATTAACTGCGTTTCAGGCGCGGTATATACAAAGGGATTAGCAGTCCGTGAAAAAATTCAGGTTTACGGAATGGCTTTAGTTTTCCTTGTTCTGCTCTACAATTCGCCGTCCGGCATGGTTCTTTACTGGACCATGAATAATATATTCTCCCTTATTAGAAATATTCTGTCTAAAACAAAACACGCGAAAAAAATAGTATACTGTTTTCTTTGTCTTTGCGTCATTTTTATTGATATTCGCTTTATCTCTCTTGGTTTTTCCCCCAAGCGTTTATTTGTCGCTGGGTTATGTTCCTTGATTTTCTTTGTCCCCCTCTTCATCAAATTTTATAAGTTCTGCGTAAAAAAGTTTTCAACAATGGTTCAGCCGGAACAGAATTCTTTATCTAACAATAAAACTTTTATCCTTTCCGCCTGCATTCTTTTTATCCTTTGCGGCCTTGTCATTCCAAGCTCACTCATAGCGTCTTCGGTGCAGGAATTTTCCTTTCATGCTCCTTATACTACTCCCCTGCCTTTTATTTTCACGATTTTTATCCAGTCTGCGGGTTTTTTTCTATTTTGGCCTCTTTGCGTTTTTTATCTTTTTCCAAAAAAAGTTAAATACGGCCTTACTCTGATAATTTCGCTCTTTTCCATTATGGCCCTTATTGATACGTTTCTTTTTCCCGGCGACTACGGTTTCCTTACCACTTCATTCAGGTTTTCCAATCCCGATACATTTGAATCAAAATACAAAATAATTATTCTAAGCGGCCTTGCCACTATCGGCTTATTATGCGGGTTTACATATCTTCTATTAACTAAAAGAAAATTTATTTTTTATTCATTTCAATTAATTATTCTTACAGCCCTTGTTTTTTTCGGCGTCTATAATGTCTTTAAAATTAACAGTGATTTTTTAAATTATGATAATCAAAGACGGCAATCCGGCATTAACGCGGCTTATTCACAAAAGCCTGATACAGTTTATCATTTTTCCAGAAACGGAAAAAATGTTATTGTCATTATGCTTGACGCGGCAATTTCAGGTTATGTTCCTTATATATTTGATGAAAAGCCGGAGCTTTTAAAAGATTTTTCCGGCTTTACCTATTATCCCAACTGCGTCAGTTTTGGCTGCCATACCAGAATTGGCGCTCCTGTTCTGTTCGGCGGCTATGAATATGAACCGCAGTTTATTCAAAAAGACCGTTCCTTTGCGATGCAAAAACATAATGAGGCACTGTTAATGATGCCTCGTATTTTTCTGAAAGAAGGTTACCGCGTTACCGTTACAGAACCTGTTTTTGCAAATTACAGTTGGAAGCCCGATTTAAGCGTTTTTGCCCCTTATCCTGAAATTACGGCCATGAACATCATTGGCAATTACACTGGATTGTGGCTGCGTTCACATCCGGAACTTAAAATATTATCCGTTCCCGAATTATTACGAGAACTGTTAATTCGTTTTTCTTTATTAAAAATTTCACCGCCAGCGTTTAGAATATTTATTTATGACAGAGCGGACTGGCTTAAAGTGCAAAATAACTCTTCAGAACAGCTTTCGCTGGATACGATTGACAGTTACACTACCCTTGACTCTTTACCTTTGATAACTGATATTACAGATGATACGGTTAATACTTATACCGCAATAGTTAACGACCTGACGCACTACCCCGCCATATTTCAATATCCCGATTATGTCCCTAAAATGGACGTTACCGACATGGGCAACGGAATTTTTGCGGATGAAACAACATACCATGTCCTAATGGCTTCTATTCTGCTTTTGGGAAAATGGTTTCATGTTTTACAGGAACAGGGAGTTTATGACAATACACGGATTATTATCGTTTCTGATCACGGAAAGCAAGTTAAATGCGCGTATTCGGGTAATATTCTTCTTCCCAATAATGATATGCTTTCGGCTTATCATGCGCTTCTTATAGTTAAAGATTTCAACGCGCATGGGGAACTTGCCGCAGATTCAACATTTATGACTCATGGGGATGTTCCTGCCATTGCTATGAATGAATTAATTGACAATCCAAAAAATCCCTTTTCAAATAATCCGGTTACGATTAATAAGAAAAATGGCGCTTTTATCACAAGCGCAAGCACCCTGCAATTTAAAATTACGGATGATCAATGGCTAAGCGTCCATGATAATATATTTGATCCTAAAAATTGGAAAAAGGAGAAAAAATGAATATTCCTCTTCTGTACATTGACCCGGGAACTGGAAGCGCGTTATTCTCAATTTTAATCGGAGCTGCGGCGACTATTTATTTTCTTGGCCGCGCGCTAATAATAAAACTGAAAGTCTTTTTTTCAGGCGGAAAAGCAGCAAATGCCGTATCTACGGAACATGCTTTTGTCATCTATAACGAAGGTAAACAGTATTGGAATGTTTTTAAGCCTGTCCTTGACGAATTTGAAAACAGAAAAGTCGAACTTCTTTATCTTACTTCCGCGCAAGATGATCCTGTTTTTAATGCCGCATGGAACTTTGTCAAGGCTGAATTTATCGGCGAGGGTAACCGAGCTTTCGCGCGCCTTAATATGCTCCGCGCCGGAGTCTGCCTTATGACCACCCCCGGTCTTGACGTGTACCAGCTCAAACGTTCAAAAATGGTAAAACATTACGCGCATGTTCTTCACGCTCCTGTAGACGCGACATTATACCGTCTTTTTAGTTTTGATTATTTTGATTCCGTGCTTTTAACCGGCGATTATCAGGCGCAAGACATTAGGGCTTTAGAGCGTCAGCGTAATATTCCTGAAAAAAAACTTGTTACTGTAGGCTGTAGTTATCTTGACGTATACGCAGAAAAAATTAAAAACCTTCCCAAAGAAGAAAACCATCCTTTTACCGTGCTTGTCTCTCCTTCATGGGGTACTTCGGCGCTTTTGACCCGTTACGGTGAAAAACTGCTCGATCCGTTAGCCGCCGCCGGATGGCGAATTATTATCCGCCCGCATCCCCAATCAAAAAAATCAGAAGCCGCAATGCTGGAACGCCTGCAAATGCGCTACAAAAATACAAAAAATATTGAATGGGATTATGAACGGGAAAATATTTATTCCTTAAATAAAGCCGATATAATGATTTCTGATTTTTCAGGAATTATTTTTGATTATATGTTCCTGTTCGATAAGCCGGTACTGTATGTAACTCAGAGTTTTGACTCGCGTCCCTATGACGCAGACGATATTGAACATGAATTATGGCAGTTTAAAACTGTCAAAGAGGCTGGAATTGAACTTAGGGAAGAAGATTTTCCGCGAATTACAGAAGTAATAAAAAACGCTGGGGACAGCGAATCTCTTAAAACAGCCCGCAAGAAAGCCCGCGAAACGGCATGGCAGTATCCCGGCGAAGCGGGAAAACGGATTTTTGAATTTATCAATGGAATTGTAAATGGCTGATATTTTTTATACAATTATTATTTCTCCCATTGTTCAAATTATAGAATTTGTATATGTTTTCTTTTTTAAGGTTTTTAAGAACGCGGCATTCTCCGTTCTTGGCGTCAGCTTAACAGTTTCTTTTTTATCTCTTCCGCTTTATATAATGGCGGAACGCTGGCAAATTATTGAACGCGATACAGTTAAACGGCTAAAACCCGCCATAAAAAAGATAAAATCAGTTTTTTCAGGCGATGAACAATTCATGATTCTTTCCACTTTTTACCGTCAGAAGCATTATCATCCGCTTTACTCTCTTCGAAGCTCTATCGGGCTTATAGTTCAGATTCCGTTTTTTATTGCGGCATATTCATTCCTGTCAAATCTCACAGCCTTGCATGGGGTAAGTTTTCTTTCCATAAAAGATATAAGCCTCCCTGATTCACTATTACATATTGGCAATTTTTCCGTAAATATTCTCCCTATAGCGATGACTCTGATTAACTGCATAGCCGGATTTGTTTACACTCAAAACCTCTCAGCCCGCGATAAAATACAAGTTTATGGAATGGCTGCCATTTTTATGATACTGCTTTATAATTCGCCATCGGCGCTTGTTTTGTATTGGACGCTCAATAATATTTTTTCACTTGTTAAAAATATTTTTTATAAGATAAAAAACCCGGTAAAAGTTTTATATATTATCCTATGCGCCGTCTTTACATTATTTATTATTTATTTGTTATTTTACATGAAAACGCGCCAATTAAAATTCAGGCTTCTTATTACATTTATTATATCTTTATTTTATTTTTTGCCTTATTTCCTTAAAGGTTATAACTTTCTGCATAATCAACTTTTAATTAAATTATTTCAAAACAGGAAAAACATGATTATCCTTTTAATGCTTTCATGTTTTACGCTTTTTCTGCTTGCGGGCCTTTATATTCCGTCTTCCGTAATCGCGTCTTCTCCTGATGAATTCTGCTATATCGAAAATCACGCTTCTCCTTTTGTTTATATTATCCATTCCGGTTTATTCTTTTTTGGATTTTTTGTTATTTGGCCGGTAAGTATTTTCTTTCTTTTTTCTGACAGAATAAAATCTTTAATAATTTTTATTATTGTTTTTCTTGCGTTAATATTTTCAATTTATACTGTCGCTTTCAGCGGAAATTACGGCACAATGAATACGCTTTTTAATTTTAATACTACCGGCGTATTTGGGGTCAGATTTATTCAGGCTGTTCTTTCAATAATTATTCCACTTTTATTATTATTCATTTTATTTTTTATTATCAGCAAACGCAAAATTACATATCTAAATTCTTTTTTATCAATATTGATAATTTCACTTGCTGTCATTTCCCTATCCAATATTGTAAAAATTAAAAAAGCATATACTTTACTGAGCGTTAAAATGGCAAATACTCCGGAAAAAACTTCACTTGAACCTATTTTCAATCTTTCAAAAGAAAATAAAAACGTAATTGTTATTATGGCAGACGGCTCAATTAACGGATATGTGCCTTTTATTTTTAATGATCTTCCAATTCTTAATAAACAATTTGACGGTTTTACGCTTTATAAAAATACGGCTTCATTTGCCGCTCATACGCTAATGGGCGTGCCTCCTCTTTGGGGCGGTTATGAATATACTCCCATAGAAATGAACAAAAAAAATAACATTCCTCTTGTTGAAAAGCATAATCAGGCGCTTTTAACAATTCCTATTTTATTGGAAAAAAACGGTTTTAATGTTACCGTAACGGATCCTTCTTGGGCAAATTATTCATGGATACCGGATAATTCCATATATGATGAATATGATAAAATAAACGCTTTTAACATAATACGCCATTATACCGGTTTATGGTATGAAAAAAACGAACCTGATAAAAAAGAATTTACCTTTCCAAGAATAAAACGTAATATCATCTGGTTTTCCATATTAAAAATGAATAACCCGCTTTTACGTCTTATTATTTACGATTCCGGCTGGTATTGGGGCACGGATAACATGGGAAGATCCATAATTAATTTTATAAATTCTTACGCAATTCTGGATTTTTTGCCTGAACTTACTTCTTTTGACTCTACAGAACAATCAGCTTTATTAATAACCAATGAATTAACTCACGAAGACGTATGGCTTCATGGTGAAAATTTTAAACCTTCCGAAATACCGTCAACAATCGGAAATAGCATATATGCGTCTTACGGAACGTATCAATCTAATATTGCCCTATATTTAAAATTAGGCGAATGGTTTGATTTATTACGAAAAAACGGAGTTTATGATAATACAAGAATAATAATAGCCGCCGATCATGGCGCCCGCGTTAACAATTTATTATCAAATGATCCATTATCCATAAATGGTGAATCACGCGAAAAATATAATCCTGTTTTATTATTTAAGGATTTTAATTCTCATGGCGAATTATCCATAAACAATGATTTTATGACAAACGCCGACGTTCCTTTTTTAACGCTTAACGGCTTAATTGATTATCCCACAAATCCGTTTACAGGCAATGCCATTACGACACAGCCAAAAGAAAATGGGATATTAATAACTACGCAACATTCGCCAATGACCGGTAATCACGGAAAATACGCATTTAATATAAAAAAGAACGAATGGATATATCTTCATGATTCAATTTTTGAAGCGTCAAATTGGGAAAGTTTTGAATTGCCATGAAAATACTTCTTGATTGCAGGCATATCAACGCGAGCGGAGGAATAGGGGTTTATTTTAGGGGACTTCTTCCCTTTTTTCTCTCATCAGGAGCTTCAATTGCTCTTCTGGGCGATGAAAATATATTAAGGCAATTCACGCAAAACAATGCCGCTGAAATAACTCATTGCACAATAAAACCTTTTTCCCTGCGCGATACATTCGCTTTTCCTAAATCAATCCTTAAAAAAATAAATTCATGCGATGCCTATTACACTCCCTATTTTAATGTTCCTAACGGCATAAAAATTCCCGTATACTCCACAATTCACGATATAATTTTTCCTGATATGCCCGACCTTGTTTCTAAACCGGGACTTTGGGCGCGTATGTATTTTTATAAAAGTGCGGCGCGGCTTTCTAAAACTATTTTCACTGTTTCAGAATTTTCAAAATCTAGAATTAAACATTTTCTTGGCGAATCGTTAAATGTAATTAACGCCTCAAACGCGGTTAATACGCCGTTTCAAACAGGTTATAAAAATATAACAGAAAAAAAGAAAAATATCATATTCATCGGAAATATCAAAAAACATAAAGGCCTTAACATACTGCTTGACGCTTTTTTACAATGCAGTAAAGAAGGCTTAAATTATAAGCTTGTTATTGTAGGTTCACAAAAAAACTTCCGATCTGAAGATAAGAAAACATCAAAACGGCTTAACAATTCGCAAGGACAAGGGGTTACATTTTCAGGTTATATTAGTGATGATGAAAAATGGAAACTCCTCGCGCAAAGCGCACTTTTAGTTCAACCTTCCCTGTATGAAGGCTTCGGCTACCCTCCTCTTGAAGCTATGCTCTGTGGAACTCAGGCCATTATCTCAGATATAAGCGTTTTTAAGGAAGTTTTTTCCGGTTTTCCCGTTATTTTCTTTAATTCTGGAAACAGCAGCGACTTGCATGATAAGTTAATGGAAATTCTTTTTAATAAAAGTCCGCAAGTATTACATCTGAATGACACATTAAAAAACAAGTATTCTTTTGAAAAAACTTTTTCTATAATTAAGAAAGCCCTTTGGCATTAATTTTCTTATTAATTTGGAGAAACGGTAAAAAATGAAAGTCGCCATCGTCCACTATTGGCTTGTCAATATGCGCGGCGGAGAAAAGGTATTAGAGGCTCTGTTTGAACTTTTTCCCAACGCGGATATATTTACCCATGTATACAACCCCAAAGCGGTTTCCTCTTTGATAAAAGAAAAGCGCGTTATAACATCACATATTAACCGCCTGCCCTTCGCAAAAAAACTTTATCAGCTTTATATGCCCCTAATGCCTAACGCCCTTAATGACTTCGACTTGCAATCATACGATCTTGTCATCTCAAGTGAATCAGGTCCCGCAAAGGGCGTTATTCCAAACCCAAACGCTTACCATATATGTTATTGCCACAGTCCCATGCGCTACCTGTGGGATATGTACCACGAATATTTCAAGGGGACTAACTTTTTATTACGCTTTTTTATGAAGCGTCTCGTGCCAAAACTCAGGCTCTGGGACGCAATTTCCGCCAATCAGGTTGATTTCTTCATTGCCAATTCAAATTATGTCGCAAGGCGCATCAGGCGCAGTTACAACCGTGAGGCGGCGGTAGTTTATCCGCCTGTTGATATAGAAAAATTCCTCTCCGTTGAACGGAAACCTGAGGATTATTATCTTTTTTTTGGACAGCTTACCGGTTATAAACGGTCTGATCTTGCCATTGAAGCCTGCATTGCTTCCGGCCGTCGTCTTGTAGCGGCTGGTGCGGGAAAAATAAACAAAAAATGGCGCAAGTATGAAAAAAAAGGGCTTGTTACCTTCATGGGCAGAGTTTCTGATGATGACGCGCTGAAACTCTATTCATCGGCGCGGGCGTTGCTTTTCCCCGGCATTGAAGATTTTGGCATTATTCCGGTAGAAGCCAATGCCGCAGGCTGCCCTGTAATCGCATACCATGCAGGCGGCGCGATTGACACGGTAAAAGAAGGAGTAACGGGCATTTTCTTTGACGAGCAAACTCCTGATTCGCTGATTAAAGCAATGGATCGTTTTGAAGCTTGTCAGGAACAATTCTGTAACCGCGAAAATTTTAACGCCCATGTGCGTAAATTCTCACGCGAGGCATTTAAGGAAAAAATAATGCGCGTCGTTACGGAAAAAAAGAGAGTTTAAAAATGAAAATACAAAAGCATATTATCAAATTTGTTTTTATAGTATTATTTTTCTCAATGGTTTCAATGTCATGTTCAACAACTTCTAAAACATCTTCAAAGCAAGTTGCCGTTCCGCCTGATTATCTAGGCATAGTGGCGGGAATGGCAGTTGAGGAATATCCGTTTTTAAACGAAATGCATCCGGCATGGGTGCGTAAAGTTTTTAATTGGCATCAAATTGAAAGGGAAAAAGATAATTTTAATTTTACCTTTTATGATGATTTTGTTAATAATGCGAAAGCGCATGAGAAAAAAATACTTGCAGGGCTTGCTTATTCAACGCCTTGGATTAATAACGGCATAAATAAAGACTATATCTCCAGAGAAGATTTTCAATATTTCATAAATTACGTGGAAGTTACAGTAAAGCGCTATAAAGGAAAAATTGACGCGTGGGAAATATGGAACGAACCTAATTGGTTATTTTGGAAAGGAACAGATAAGGAATTTTTTGAATTATCAAGGCTTGCGGCTATTAAAATAAGGGAAGTCGATCCTGACGCATATATTATTGGCGGAAGTTTTCAACGTCTCCCCTCTAATTTTATTATAAACATGAAAAAAGCCGGAGCTATGGAAAATCTTGACGCTCTTTCATTTCACCCTTACGACGTAAATCCAAAAGGCGCAATAAGACTTTTGGATAACTTTTTTAATTTAGCTTCAAAAATTAATTTTAACGGCGACATTTGGATTTCGGAAATAGGTTATCCTACATCGGGTTGGTATCCGTCAACTGTGTCTTTAAAAAATCTGCCGTCTTATGTAATAAAAACTATTGCCCATGCCGCAGTCCGTGGAACGCGCGTCCTTATATGGTATGATTTTAAAGATTCATATAAATTCGGAGAATATCCTAATAAATTCAATTCGGAAATGTATTTTGGCCTTGTTTATTCAGATTTTTCAAGGAAAAGCGGCGCATGGGCTTATGAATTATGCGCGCGTTATCTTCCCGGTACGCGATATAATCCCGAGTTGCCGTTAAAAGAAGGAATAAAATCAAATATTGTCACTTTATGTTTTATCGGAAACGAATCGGATACTAATACTCTGATTATTTGGAATGACGTAAATATTAAACAAAAAATAAAGGTTGCAATTCAGGCGGTAATTAGCATTCATGATATATCATCAGCGGACAATTATTCATTATCAGACGAAGCTATTGTTGAAATTTCAAATAAGCCCGTATTTATCACATGGCAAGGTTCGTCTGTTCCCCATATATCAAAATTTAAGAATTAATAAAATAGTTACTGGACAAAAATAGTTATTATTCATATTATGATATTCGGAGTTTCTTTATGAAAGTTAAATTCTTTATTATCCTGTTTTTATTATTTTCGATAATTCTTGGCGCTCAAACCGTCCATGATCCAAATGGTGAGATTTATAAAGATATAGATATTTGGATTGTTAGGGGATATGTTAAAGAATTTCCCCCTACGATTCGCCCGTATCCCGTAAAACTTATTAATAAAATCCTTGAACAGGTCATCGAAAATGGCGATGAAAAAGCTGTTGGATTGGCTCAAAAATACATTGACGCGTTAGCCCCGGGATCAAGATTTTTACATCCCGGTTTAAAAACGTATGTCCATGGTAATGATGAAGATTACGGTATTGTCGTATCCCCGTTTGTTGAAGGTTTATTCCGTATTCGCGATTTATTTTCCGTAAGTTATAATTTTGCTTTTCATGGGGATACGGATAAATATGACGGTAAGATCAATCGATTTGGCGGAGAACAATTTGACGTTCCGGGAACGTATTCGCCATATCCGGATCTTCAAAATGATAAGGCGGATGTAGGGCCATTTCGCTTTTTACAGAATTGGACAAGCCTTATCGCGTTGGGAAACGACGATATTTATTTTCAAGGAGGCTTAAGCCGCGCTTCTTACGGGCCTTTTTATGATAATGGCGTTGTAGTCGGCCCTCAGGCTCCAAGAGCCGGGCATTTTTCTTTTGTTTATTGGGATCCTAAATTTTCTTTTGAAATGCTTTTTCAAACCATTACTGCCACTGATTATTATTATGAGGAATGGTATCCCTCAAAATATAATATTATTCATACGATTAATTTTCGTCCAATACAAAACATTGAATTTGGATTTATTCAATCTTTAACTTTTGGAGAGCGTATCGAACTATTATACCTTATACCTTTCAGTTATCTGTTTGGCGCTCAATCCATAACCGGCTTTAATGACAATGCGTTTATGGGGCTTAATTTTCGTTGGCGGCCTTTTAACACTTTTCTTGTAAATACTCAGGTTTATATTGATGATTTTTCAGTTAACGGCATTTTAGAGGGAACGCCTAATTTTAAATTGGCTGCGGAAATTGGCGTTTCATGGGCTCCTATAAAAAGCATACTTTCCAAACTTGATCTTGATTACACCGCCGTTATGCCATATACTTACACGCATTGGGTTATACCTTCAAATATGAGGTATAACGGAGGTTACGATCATGATACCCGTCCCGATGGAATCACGGGGACTCCCGTCCCGAATTTTTATGATTATACCCACAGGGGAAGAAACATTGGCCCCGATCTGGAACCAAATTCAGACAGGATCTCTTTACGAAGCAATTGGAAAGTTATCCGTAATCTGGATATAAATTTGTCAGCTTATTTAATACGCCACGCTAACGCTTCGGCTGATAAACCTGTATTTGATCCCGAATATCATGACGGCTCCATTTTTGACTCGGACGGTACCGATCCATGGTATAATGAAATAGAAGAACAGCCCAGTAAAAAATCAATACAAAATTACTACGATAAAGAAACGAATTTCTTAACTCAAAGCTTAATAGAAACAAAATTGGGCGGAACAATAGGCGTAACATGGTCAATTCCCACGTCGTTTGGAATTTTCAAATTAATGGGAGGATACGGAATCCAATACGGTTGGAACAGAAGCATTTATAGTACTCAAGTAAATATTAAAACTGAAATTATAGAAGGCAACAACGGTTTTGACCATTTCTGGAATATCGGCGTAATGTGGAGCTGGTAAGAATTTCTATCCGCGTTTACATAATTTAAACATTATGCTACACTGCCTTTATGAAGGCGGCTCTCTCTTTTTTAATTCTAATATTTTTCTTCTCGTCTTTTAATCTTTTTTCAATTCCTTATGACATGATTCTAGCGGACGATCCGGTATTGGACGACCTTCGCTTCCTTTCCGTAGAATCGGGAAATTCAATCCTTTCATTTACCCCGCCATTCGCTCCTCATGAAATTCAAACTTTTTTAAATTCACTTGACGCATCCCTCCTCTCCCCCGCCGCGCTACAGGCGTATTACCGCTTGGAAAAACGCCTTAATCCAACCGCTCCAATAAACATATCAGGCGATTTTTTCACTTTTTTTCTTAATATTAATTCCACGCTGGAAACAAGAACTAGGTTTAATTCTGAAATATCATGGCATCCTCAAAATACAAAAACTCCCGCCGTACTTTCATTCCCATTAAGATTTTTTTTCTCCGATTCTGTAACGCTCTATCTTGAACCGATGTACGCTATGGACCCGGAAGATTATAAAAAATTAGATTATTTTGGCGTAAATATTCCCATCGATTCTTATTATCCATGTGATTTAAATATCCCGTTACGTGCATTTTTAGCCGTTGGCGGCCCTTTTTGGAATTTCCAAATTGGAAGGGACCGTTTGTCTTATGGCACGGGGCAAAACGGAAATCTCGCCATAATGGATAACCCGGATTATCATGATTTTATGCGGCTGTCTTTATTCTCTAAATTTTTCAAGTATTCATTTCTTGTAAGCCATCTGCCTCTCGCGCTGTCTGATGATATAGTACCTTCTAATGTAAATATTGGGGATAATGACTTAAAAAGAACGACGCAACGTTATTTATACCTTCATCGCATTGATATTTCCTTTTTTAATAAAGTTTCATTCGGGATAATGGAAGGAGCGCTAATAGGCAATTCAAGCCCTGAATTGCGTTTTTTAAATCCAATGAGCGTATATCATTCATTTTTTTCATGGTGGAATTATGACGACTGGCAAGAAAATTATGATCACATGGTAGGATCCCTTTTAAGCTTTGAAGTTAATTGGAATATTCTGGACTCGCTTGCTTTTTACTGTCAGTTTATAATGAACGACTTTGCAACAGAACATGAACTCAGCATAAGCCCTGAGGGGCAACCGCCAAACGCCCTCGGTTACATGGCGGGTTTGCGTTATGCTCATTCTTTTAACTCATGGGGTTCTTTATTTTACGTTGAATTCTTTTACACCGATCCGTATCTTCATATATTAGCGTCTCCTTTTGCGAGTTACATCCACATGAGGTATTTGGCTTGGGCGCCTGACCGTTATTACTATAATTATATCGGATATCCAAGAGACACAATTGCAATTTACGCGGGTGCGGATTTCTTCAAAAATGATATTATCAAACTAAGCGCGTTATTTTCATGGATATTAAGCGGACAACACAATAAGGACGGCGTAAAATGGGATTTTGAATATGGCCCTCCTTATAACAGAGAAAAAACGCCTTGGGGGATTGTTGAAAATAAATATATACTGTCATTTGCCGCCCAATGGAAGATATATTCATATATAACAATAAAAGGTGACATTTCCGGGATTTATTCTTTAAATAACGCTTATATCAATAACGAAAAAGCTTTTGGCGGCCAGTTTGGTCTTTCAGTTAATTTTTATTATTAATTAATATCTTGAAAGACCTTTTAATTTAAGTTATATTAAATATAAATGACTCTCGCCGAATTTGATATATGGTACAGGACAAGATACCGCCGAACCAGCTCCGCGCTTACGGCGGCGGCATTTGTTTTTTCCGACCTTTTGGCGGTTATGTTATCTTTTGCGTGGGGATTCTTTTGGGTAAGAATTTACGGGTTTCTCAATAATTATGCCAGTATTAACGCAAAGTCATTTATTACATATTGGCCGTATCTTCCCGCCTTCATTCTTATTTTCCAGCTTCATAAGCTGTATCCGGGAGTCTCCCTTGCCCCCTCTGAAGAAATGAGAAGGTTTTTTATCGGCTCATTAATCGCTTATGGCGGCATAACCATGTCCCGATTTATCGAAAATGACAGATGGGATGCGGTCAATACCGCATTCTTAATAAGCGGAATATTTTCAACAATTATCCTTCTGACAATCAGAAGCGCGACTCACTGGTTTTTGCATAAAACAAAACTGGGCGGCATCCCTACGGTAATTTACGGCTCTGGAAAAACGGGAAAATTGGTTACCGATTGCCTTTTGGGAAGCATTAGAACAGGTTATGCGCCCGTTCTTATTTTAGACGATAACCCCCTGGGAGATGACGAATATAAAGGCATCCCAATAATTCACGATACTTCCGCAGGTCCTGAAATTGTAAAACGGTACAATATAAAAATGGCAATTGTAGCCATGCCGTCTCTTGACCCGCAAAAATTAAAACGTCTTCAAAATACGTCAGTACGCGCATTCCGTTATAACGTGCTTATTCCAAACTTTTATAATATATCAAGTATTTGGATGTCCGTGCGTGATTTTAGCGGCGTCCTTGGAATTGACGCGAGCAATAAGCTCAATATGCCCTTTAACCTTATAATTAAGAGGTTTATGGATATTTGCGTAGTTATTTTTGGCGGTATTATAGCCTTACCGTTTCTTTTAATTATAGCGTTAATAATTAAATTAGATTCGCCCGGCGACATACTTTATAAACATAAAAGACTTGGCATAAACGGCAAACACTTTTACGCTTATAAATTCCGCACAATGGTGGAAAACGCGGATATAATTTTGCAGAATTTATTGGAAACAGATCCTGAAATAAAAAAAGAATGGGAAGAAAATCAAAAACTGCATAATGATCCAAGGATAACCAAAATCGGCAAATTCTTACGCCGTACAAGCATTGACGAATTCCCCCAGCTTATCAATATTTTAAAAGGTGAAATGTCCCTTGTCGGCCCGCGTCCTATTGTAGACAATGAAATAGAAAAATACGGGGAAGATTTTAACATGGTATTTTCCGTAAGACCGGGATTAACCGGCCTTTGGCAAGTTTCGGGAAGATCGGACTCCAATTACCTCGACAGGGTCGCTTATGACATATATTATCAACAGAGCTGGTCAGTATGGCTGGATTTCTGGATAATATTTAAAACTTTTGGCGTAGTACTTATAGGCAGAGGCGCGTATTAAATGAGAAAAATATTTTATTTGCTTTTATTTTTATTTTTTACAAATAACATTTTTGCCCAATTACGCGCATTTAATGACGTTTTTCCAAATCTCAATCAGGATATAAAAACTTTAGCTTTTAAAGAATCCGGTTATGTGAAATCAAGTCAAAAAACAAGCGGTTTTGTCATTATTGGAAACGGACAAAACTCAAAACTGGATACTCAAATTGTTAATAATGTATTGCGTAAAAACCCGGGCTTTCTTGTAGAATCAATATTGGTTCTCCAGAGAAATTCCGGTTCTGTTAGCCTTCTTGACGTATACAACGCGTTGGGAAATATCGGCGATCTTAGGGGGAGGCTGTACAATTCTCATACTAGAAAACAGCTTGTCCCTCTTTTTGAAGAAGCGAATCGAATCGTCAGCGACAGGCAAACAACCGCAATCCCCGACCCGCCTCCGGCAAAAACGCTGCCAAGAAATGAGACCGTTTATATCAGGCTTAAAGACGTCAATTTTGGAAACACTTACTATCGCGCGGAAATGTCTCTGATTCAAAACGGCTTGCGCTATACCCTGACTAATTTCCGCAATATGAGTTATTTATTTATTCCTGTAATTAAAGAAGAAAAATTCATAGCCCAGCTTTATTTTGAACCGATTCAGGAGGGCATTTTAGTATACAGTATCGCCGGAGCTGATATTTCTGATTTTGTCGCGTCAAAGATAGACATGGATTCCGCTATTTCCAAGCGGCTTAATGTCCTAAATTCATGGGCAATAGACGGGATTAAAAAAAAGCGTTAAAACCCCTTGCCAAAACTCTTTTTCTTTTATATAAATATAGTGTCATAAAAACGGAGAGTTTCCAGAGCGGTCAAATGGGGCAGACTGTAAATCTGTTGGCTCAGCCTTCGAAGGTTCGAATCCTCCACTCTCCAACAAGTTATTCTCTTACGGGTTTATATGCCTTTTTTATTTGTCTATTTTTCTCTTTTCATTGCTCTTTGCTCATTCATCATTTTTCTCTGATAATTTTCTTCACTCCCATAGAAATAAAAAACCCGCCAAAAACAACAATAAAACGATCCACCGTATTTATCGAAATGCGCGAGACTATATCCACCGCAAGCGTCGGGATGCCGCTTCTTGAAAGCCCTAATTTAAGTATGTCCACAGTGCTTAAATACGGCTTGGGGTTGTGCCATATACCGTAATACAAAAAATCAATCAGCCCTCCTAAAACGCTAATGGTAATAAGGCATACAATGTATAAAAGCAGCAATCCGGCTAAAATTGTAACGAAGGCGGCGGATTTTTTTTCTTGCGCCACACCCACCGTATGCGCCGCTCCCATTGGGTGCGTAGCACCCAGAGGATAATCAGGGTTCAGCCACCATACCAATACCACTTCCGCAATACTGCACAGAATAAACGGAGACAAACCGCTCCAAAAAAGACTTGCCAGTATTTGGGTGGCAACGATGGTTAAAAGGCCGGGCAACAGGCCGAATGTGAAGCATATTGCCGCGTTAAACACCGTATCCAGAAACAACGGAATTTTAAAAATTGAGAGGAAGGTAGACAATCCGCAGTTTAACGCCGCCGCAAGAAAAATGAGAACAATGAGCCGTATCCAGTAAAGATGAGTCTTTCCTTTTTTCATTTTTCTTTCTTCTCTTTCCATTAAAAGAAGCCTACACCAATAAAATGAAAATGTATATAATGATAGCATCCGCCATTAAAACGGCAGATGCTATCACGATAAGCGACATTGAAACGTCGCTTATCTCAGCGGTTTACGGTCTGACCACTTATGAGTGGTCAGACTCTACATTCCGCCTGTGGCGGAACGTCGTAAACCGCCATAGGGGTTATTATGAAGCAGATTGTCAGAATATGTTTTTTTCATTGCTCATTGCTCATTATTAATTTCTCATTGTTCATTTCTCCCGCGTACGGGCAGGATATTACCGTGCCGGATATAATGCGGCAGTGGACGGACATTGAACGCCTTTTTCTTGCAGGCGGACAAACGCAGCCCATGCTTAATGCCCTTGACTCCTTCCTAGATACAATGGAGGCGTTTGGTCATTCGGAAACATACCGCATACTCCGGCTGCTTCCAGCGGACAATGCGAGCGCGTATTCATTGGAAAACATTACCGGCATGGTTTGCAGCTTCCGTGAATCCGCCGTCATGGAAGACAGGGAGAAAGCGGCTTTTCTTTTCGGGAAAATTAACGAAACGCTTGCGCAATGGCTGGCGCTGGATACGGAAATTGAGCGTTTTCCCGGCGTTGCGTATTTCCGCCTGTCTTTGGTCTTTGTCCTGTTTATAACGCTCGCGGCGGCGGCGGCTTTAATTATGAGAAAAACGCTCGCGCGCTCGCTTGACAGGGAAGCGGAAAATTCCGCTTTTTCGCAGGCTATTCTCATAGCGCAGGAAGAGGAGCGTGGAAGGATTAGCCGCGAACTGCACGACACCGTGGCGCAGGATCTGCGTTATCTTTCTTTGAGAATGGACAAGATCGGACGGACGCGTGAAGACGATGAAAGGGAAAAACTATGCGCCGAAACAGCCGAAGCGCAGTCAGGGTTGATAAGCCGGTTACATGAAATTTGCAGCACTCTTGTTCCGCCGGACTTCCGCATATTGGGGCTTGCCGATGCAGTGCGGCAGTTATGCTTTAATTTCAAAAAACGCGCAGGAATTGACTGCCGCGCCGAAATAACGGAAGGCGTCAATTTTGATTTTCTGAATCAGGAAAAGCAACTGCAAATATACCGCATAGTGCAAGAATCCCTTATCAACATTGAAAAACACGCACATGCCTCGGAAGCGGTTGTTGTAATACGCTCCAATCCGCAAAAAATGTACATCGGCATTCAAGATGACGGAAAAGGATTTGACGCGCAAGGCGATAATAGCCAGGGACGGCTTGGCATAAGCGGAATGAAAAAACGCGCCGCAATACTCGGCGGCAGTCTTACAATAAACAGCATACCGAATGAAGGGGCTTTAGTATGCCTCGAATTTCCTGTAAAATAAAAGCAATACTATGAATAAAATGAACGTATTATTGATTGACGATCATCCTCTGGTAAATTACGGGCTTGCTTCCTGCCTTGAAGAAACAGGCCGCTTCCGCGTATGCGGGCAAGCGACATCTCTTGCCGTGGCCGCGAAATATCTGAAATCCCCTCTGCCTCATCTTATTATCCTTGACATAATGTTAGGTGAAGAAAACGGGCTGGACTTTATCCTCTTTCTGAAAGATTTCTGCCGCGAGAAAAATATATCACCCCCTCCGGTACTGGTTTGCTCGGTAATTGAAGACGATTTCCGCATACGGACAGCTCTTCACATGGGAGCGGCAGGCTATATTGCCAAGTCCAGCGCAAAAGCGCAACTGCTTGAAGCGATTGACGCGGTTCTGCGCGGGGAAACGTATGTCCTTGACGGAAACAATGAAAAACCACAGGAAGCCTCCGCCGCCCTCGCCCGCTTTACCAGACGTGAACAGGAACTATTGCATTTGATAAAACGAAACAAGACAAACCAGCACATTGCTAAAACCCTCGGTTTAAGCCTGCGCACCGTAGAAAATTACATCAGTAACATTTATTTTAAAACAGGCGCAAGCACGCGTCAGGAATTGATGAAACTGTAATTAACATTGCTTGCTTCTCATTTCTTCACTTGATGCTATTGCTCATGGTTCATTCTGTCTTTTGGAAAAATCTATTTTATCCTTAAAAGTATGTATCGTTTCAGCTTTGAGTTTGTCTCTAATTTCAGGAGTAATGGCCGACATCGTTGCGCCGGTGTCCCAAAGAGCGTTTGCAGATACCGTCAGCATGGAATTAAACGGATAAGAGTAAAGTTGTACGGGGATAATAAGCCTGTTTTACCTGTTTTCAAAATAATATGAAATTGCCGCGTGTTTTGAATCTGCCATGTTAGATACCGAAGGGCGAGAGGGTGGCAACTTCGTCTTCCATGTTTACCGGCACTTGATAGAGCATAAAAGTTCCGGGTTTGTAGGACTTTACAGTTTCCGTATAGGCTTCTTCTAAATTATCATAAGCTGCGATTATTTGATCCCCGACAATGACGATTTCTTTGCCGAGATACTTTTCCCGAATTTCCGTCATATTTTTCTGGTAATAATCAAATTCCCTTTCAAGCGCCACAATAATCTCCTCTTATACGCTATATTATATATACTACCACAATCCATTGTATTTATCAAGGTAAACTCAACAGTGACACCACTTGCGCTGTTTTTACAAAACCTGCAAAAAATTTGTAAAAAAAGCAAAAACCGTGCGTTCACACTCTACTCCGATATTTACCGTTATGAGATAATTTCCCTATAAAAAAACTGTTCGTCGAACGGTTAAAGAAACGTAATAGTCATGCGGACTTAAAACGCAAAGGTAAATTATGGCAGAGACATATAAGTATTGGGGTATTGGTGATTATAGGTTCAACAAATGCCCGGATGACCGGTGCAGTTCTTGTCAGTATTTAAAGAAAATCAGTAATGACAGTGACTATAGCTATCAATGCACCGCGAATACCGGAAGTAAAGCGGCTGAACTGGGCCGGGGTAAACCTACACAGGAAAAATGTGATGCGTATCAACAAATCAATCAAGAGACTGATGAAGACAGGAGAAGAGCGTCCGGGGCAGGCGGCGGCTTTTTAATGAAATTCTTAATTATTTCCATAATTGCGTTTGTCGGCGCTGAAGTAATTTCATTACTTGTGATGCATAACTCCTTTTCAATTATAAAACTTCTCCTTAGGATTCCGTCCGCGTTTGTAGGATATTTAGTTGGCTGGGTTTTCCGCTGGATCATGATAAACATCGGCAAAGCGACAACTTCCGATTGGAGGGATAAATTGTTCTCGACAATTTTACCACTGCTGGTGGCGCTTATTGCCGCTATCGTAGTGCCGATGGTCATCTTGAAGTGATTAGTATATTTTTTTATAATAAGTTGTTCGGATACTGAAGTTTCCGAACAACTCTATTGTGAAAGAAACAAAAACTATTATTGCTTGGACAGGGATGGACTTTAGACCATAAACGCGCGCTACAGACGGAATTAAAGGAGACAAAATGAACAAGAAAAATATTAATCAAACAGAAATATTTAATTAACCTTTTTATTAATTTTTCTGCCGAACTCCCGATCTATCGCCTCATTGAACTCGTCTTTATGGCCGTAGACCCAATCTTCGTCGATTTTTCGTACTGGACTAACTAGTAACTCGTCTTGACCAAGACGCCTCCAGTAGAAGCGGTAGGCTTTGCCCAACAGACTTGCCCTGTCCATTTTTATCTTAGACGCAAGCGCACCGATACAGTCGTTGTGATCCATACTCGGATTATTGGCGTGGAAAGAGTAACCATTATAGATTACCAGACGGCCAGTATCAAACGAAAGCTTTCCATCTTGGATTTCCCATGAAAAACGAATTTTCATAAATAGCATTCCTCGCCTCTTGTAATATATCGGAAATATATCATATTGCTCTTGCTCAATCTCATAATCTTAAGTTTACGTTAAGGTATAATCCTGTTATTAAATGTCGGATGGATCAAATTTAGACAAAAGCTCTTCTTTAACGCTGTCATCAAAATAAAACAGTAAGGTCATTAATAATATCCGCCGATTTTCACCGCTTTGGATCATTTTAATCGCGTCTTTTTTCGCGATAGCGATATTTTTAAGCACGGGATCGGTTTCAAGGGCGATCAGCTCATCAAGGATTGCGTCTATATCTTTTTTATCCCAGCCGTCAATTATCATGGGAAGCCCGTATTCAAAAACGTCTCTTGCCTCTATGCCGTCTTGATCAAGGAAATTGTCAAGGGCAAGCAAGCCTTCCCTGCGCGCTGTTTCACACAAATTCATGGCGCGTTTTATAAACCGTACTTCTTCGCGTTCTTCTTCCGGCTGTATTGCCGACTTAAAATCAATATTGTTAAGAGCGCCGATGTCGCCCATAAAGTATTTCGCGATGGCTGTGTTCAAGGGATTGTTTTTTATGTCAACCAGCGTGGCAAGTTTAAAAACAATGAGCAATTCGTTTGTACCGCTTTGAATGTCCATAATCCCTTCAAACGCGATTTCCATCAGCTTCTTTTTGTAATAGCCATGCTCGCGTTCAATTGATAACGTAAGTAAATGTTTAATCACCTGCGCGTCCGTCCCGTCAACCACAAGCCTGATTCCCTGAATGAAAAAATCATCGTAATAATTACCTATTTCATCTTCAAGCGCCAAAAGGCCTTCGCGTCTTGCTTTTTGATGAAACTGTAATATGATTTGGGCCAGTTTGAAATAACAGTTGCAAAAAGTACGGTAGGAAAAAATGTTTTTTGTTGGCAGTAACGCGATTGACCGCAAGAAGGTAATTTTTGTAGGCGCGAAATCGGGAAATGAATTGATATTTGTTCTGTATGCGAATATAAATTCCAGAGAGGGGCAGTCTGTAATTGTACAGGGGAGTTTTTCTATTGCTGAATCGCAAAGATCAAGTTTGACCAGTTTCTTTAGGGCGCCAATGCTGTCGGGGAGGCATTTTATTTTAGTTCCGATTAGGTAGAGTTCAGACAAATTGGCAAGATCGCCAATGCTGTCCGGCAGTTTTTCCAGAGGAGAGTTGTCAAGATAAAATTTCACCATATTTTTCAGATTGCCAAAGGTATCGGGTAACGCGTTTAAATTTTCGCAATTGGATAACGTAAAATTAGTTAAGGATGACAAATCACCAATGCTGTCGGGAAGTTTTTCTATTCCAAGATAGCTAAGATCAAGTCTGGCGAGGTTCTTTAGAGCGCCAATGCCGTCGGGAAGATATTTTAGGCTTTTATTGTTTGTTAAAGAAAAATTATAGAGATTTATCAAAGCGCCAATACTTTCAGGTAATTTTTCAATAGAAGTTTTGTACAAATATAATTCTTCCAAATTTGTCAGATTACTAAGGTTATCGGGCAATGTCTTTAAATTTTCGCAGTCATACAAGTAGAGCTTTTTTAAGGAAGACAGACTGCCAATAAAATCAGGCAGTTTTTCCGCCGCTAAATAGTAAATGTAGAGTTCTGTAAGATTCTTTAAGCCGCCAATGCTGTCGGGTAATGTTATTGAATTATTATGACCACAATCGATCCTAAGATACGTTAAAGATTGCAGATCGCCAATCCAATCGGGAATACTTGCAATGCCTGATCTTCCATATAATCCCGTGTTAATAGAGAGAGACTGCAAGGAAACAACATTACGTATCCATGTCGGGAATTCGGCTGTTCCTTTATTTGCGTATATGCTTAGGCTGATTGATTTTAATGTCCGGCAGTTCTCCAAAAACAACGGCCATGTTCCTTTGAATTCACCGGAAATATCCAGCTCCTCAATTGCCCCTGTTTCAAAAAGCAAGGCGAAGGCAGGCAAATATTTCACGTCTATATCTAAAGTTTTTATCTTTTGCAATTCATTCCGCCGAGTTTGAAACTCTTCAAACGCGCAGTGTATGTCATCTTTCGAAAATTTATCAAGGTTATGTATAGACAGCCGTCCTGATTCGGAATCGCGCGCTTCTTCAATTTCTTTTATTATTTTTTCAACAGGAGACATATCTTTTTCAGATTTCGTCTTCCTCCAGACAATATACTCTGGGAAAAAAAAGTTCCATCCTTGTGTTTCTCCGATATAAGATATTAATTTTGCCCTATCTTCCCGCAGATAACGGTCATTCTTTTTATAATAGGACTCAACATTTTTAACGCCTTCCTCAATTTGACTGCGGATTCGCCGTGACAAATTGCGGTAAGCCATGTTCTTTATTTTCTCTGTCGCAAACGCCAAGGCGCCCGCCAGATAAACGTCAGGCTTAAAAACATATTGAAGCGCCGGTTCGTGAATTAAAGGAAGTATGTCTTCCAATTCCGCTTTTCTTTCTATCCCGTCTTTAGTTATAAAACATTCCATTTTTATCTTCTTGTCTTCCGCTTTCGCGACTACAAGTTCATCGTCATTCTCCATGTCTTCCTCCAAAAAACGGCGTCACACCCGGCACTGCATCCTTACTTTGATTTATATTTCCATGAGTCCCGTATTAATCCAATCATGTATTCGTACTCGCCCGCTTTTTTACCGTTACTGTTGTAATAAGAAATAAACTCCTCCATTAATTCAGGAGTCATATCTTTTGGGGGGGTATAATTATATTGATATGAATTTGCAAGATTATAAGCTTTTTTATATTGATTTGTAATGTCATTAAAAAGAATTAAATTACCGCCGATAATTATTTTTTCGAAAAGTATGCCAAAACGGACGCCTGTTACCGGATCGCCCCATACGCTTGCCGGAATTGTAACCGACCTGAGCCAATAAACTTGGTCTGACATGAGCGTTCTGATTTCTGGATTGATAAAATTGATAAGATCGCTTTCAGCAAGATTTATGCGGGATAATTCATAAGGAATCGACCAGATGCCTTTGGAAAAGAAAAGGGAGCTTATCAATTGCTTATTAAACTCGGCATCCGCAACCGCCTGTATTTGCAGCACGCCGTTTTGTGCAGCAGTTTGCGCGTCAACGCCGTTTACCGTGGCGATCCGTATGGTCAGCCAGTCGGTAATATCAGCCGCATTGACGCCGGTAAACTTTACAATCTGACGGGAGTCTATTATTTTCCCCTGACGGGAGTCTATTATTTTTTCCGCCGCTATTCTACTGCGATATATTTCATCTATGTAATAATCCCATCTCATGCCGTTATCAAACGTTAAGCGTCGCTTATCATCATCACCCCTCTCCGGTCTATTACCACTTTTCCCCCATTTCCATGCGCTTTCCAAGGTAAAATCACACGAGCCGATCACCTGATTACGGTCGTTAAGCAGTTCCGCCCTAATCGTGAATTTTTTAGATCCGCTGTTAAAAGGGTTTAATTTGGTAATGGTCTTATCAAGAACAACATCACCATCACGAATAGTACCGGTACTATAAGGCCAATCGCTAAGCCCCCAGTCTTTTTTCCGATTGGTGGCGTTAAGACCTTCATATACCGTATTCAACGCGTTCTCTGCCGCAGCCGCCCATATCTGGGAAGGGTGAAGGTACACGGCAAAACCCAGAGTAGCGGTTGCCTTTTCGTAGTCGATGTCACCCTGCTCTATTTTGGTAGAGTAATACAGGGTATTGGGCTGGGAAGAAGTCTTAAATAAGTTGGCAAAATACTGTTCGGTCTCGGTAAGCCGTTCTACCCAAGCCTTGCGCCACGCAATGTCGTTGCGGACGTTGTCGCCTATGTTACCGCTGGAAATGTTGGCTGCCAATATGGAGGATCTGTTTGCCGCTTCTATCAGTGCAGGTTGAAAAGCGGCGGCTTGAAAATAGTAACTAAGGGCGGCGACTTCGGTTCCCTGCTTTTGGGCGGTAATGCCCTGCGCGAGGGCGGTCTGCGCGTTTATCTGGTTTGCCGCCGCCGCGCCTGTAAGTTCCTTCTTTGCCAACTCGGTGGGTTTTACCCCCATCTTTTGCAACAGGTCAAGAGACGCCCTGCGCACGCCGCTGAGGTTGTCCAGTTCCGCAAAAGTTATGGTTGCCGAATATGATGCTACCGTAATTTTGTCGGCGCTTTTGGTTATGCTGATTTGCATGGCGTAGCCTGTGGCGGTTTTGGTGATGTTCCCGCCCATGATGTAATCGGTGGGGGACAATTTCCCTAAGTCCATACTTGCCTGCGCGTTGTCGTCATAATAGCCGGACAAGAGTTCGGCGTATTGGGCGTCAAGACTCTGGCGGTCTAATACGTTTATTGCGGAAAAGCCGGAAAAGTTGCTGACAAACTCGCCCTGCACCAATGAGGGGATATACTCCTGCTCTTTAGCAAGGCCGTTGCCATTGGGGGCGAGTATGGCAATGCTCTTGCCCTTGCCCCCGTCTCCGTCCCAGTATTTCACGGCAGATGAAGAAGCGCTTTTCTGTGAAGAACCGCTCTCCTTTCCTCCGCCGCCGAAAACGGCACACGGAATAAACAGGCATAATAGCAATGAAATTATAAATTTACGGCTTTTCATGTCGTCTCCTTTTTTGTCAAATTCATATCTGTCTTACTTTGATTTATATGTCCATGAGTCCCGTACAAGTCCTTTTTTGTATTCGTACACGCCCGCTTTTTTACCGTTACTGTTGTAATAAGAAATAAACTCCCTAATTGATGATTTAGGAAAACTAAGAACATAATCATAATTATATTCACTAACATCACTAAGAAGAATTAAATTACCGCCGATAATTATTTTTTCGAAAAGAAAACCAAAACGGACGCCTGTTACCGGCTCGCCCCATACGTTTGCTGGAATTGTAATCGACTTGCCCCAACTATCATAGTCCCAACTGCCATTTTCTCTTTTTGTTAAGAACTGTACGAGTTCTGGATTGATAAAATTGCTTGGATCGTATCCAGCAAAATATTTAATTCTGTGGCCAAAGTCGATAGAAACCTCCCAGACACCTTTGGAAAAGTAAAGGTTGTATGTCCTTTGCTTATTAAACTCGGCATCTGTAACCGCTTGTATTTGTAGCGCGCCGTTTTGTGCCGCGGTTTGCGCGTCAACGCCGTTTACCGTGGCGATCCGTATGGTCAGCCGGTCGGTAATATCATCCGCTTTGACACCGGTAAACTCTACAATCTGCCTGTAGAATCTGTCATAATTCCCTCTCGTGCTATCGTAGTTATAAAACGTTAAGCGTCGATTATCATCACCTGTCGGTCTATCACCACTTTTCCCCCATTTCCATGCGCTTTCCAAGGTAAAATCACGCGAGCCTATCACCTGATTACGGTCGTTAAGTAGTTCCGCCCTAATCGTGAATTTTTTAGATCCCATGTTAAAAGTTTTTAATTTGGTAATGGTCGTATCAAGAACATCACCAGCATTACGTGAACGAATATAATTGGGATCTTTCCTATCATCAAAATCATTAGATGAATAATCGGTTCTATAAGGCCAATCGCTAAGCCCCCATTCTTTTTTCCGTTTGGTGGCGTTAAGGCCTTCATATACCGTATTCAACGCGTTCTCTGCCGCAGCCGCCCATACCTGAGAAGGGTGAAGGTACACGTCAAAACTCAGGGAAACGGTTTCCTTTTTGAAGTCGATGTCACCCTGCTCTATTTTGGTAGAGTAATACAGGGTATGGGGCTGGGAACCAGTCTTAAATAAGTTGTTAAAATACTGTTCGGTCTCGGTAAGCCGGTCTACCCAAGCCTTGCGCCACACGATGTCGTTGCGGATGTTGTCGCCTATGTTGCCGCTGGAAATGTTAGCCGCCAATATGGAAGACCTGTTTGCCGCTTCCGCAAGCGTCGGTTGAAAGGTAGCGGCTTGAAAATAGTAACTGAGGGCGGCGACTTCGGTCCCCTGCTTTTGGGCGGTAATGCCCTGCGCGAGGGCGGTCTGCGCGTTTATCTGGTTTGACGCCGCCGCGCCTGTAAGTTCCTTTTTTGCCAACTCGGTGGGTTTTACCCCCATCTTTTGCAACAGCTCAAGAGACACGCGGCGCACTCCGCTGAGGTTGTCCAGTTCCGTAAAGGTCATAGTTCCCGAATACGAAGCCGCCGTCATTTTGTCGGCGCTTTTGGTTATGCTGATTTGCATGGCGTAGCCTGTGGCAGTTTTGGTAATCTTCCCGCCCATGATGTAATCGGTGGGGGACAGCTTACCTAAATCCTTACTTGCCTGCGCGTTGTCGTCATAATAGCCGGACAGCAGTTCGGCGTATTGGGCGTCTAGACTTTGGCGGTCCAATACGCTTATGGCGGAAAAGCCTGAAAAGTTGCTGACAAACTCGCCCTGCACCAATGAAGGGATATAGTCCTGCTCTTTGGCAAGGCCGTTGCCGCTGGGGGCGAGTATGGCAATGCTCTTGCCCTTGCCCCCGTCCCCGTCCCAGTATTTAACGGCAGATGATGATGAAGCGCTTGCAGATGAAGAAGCGCTTTTCTGTGAAGAAGTGCTGTTTGCAGATGAAGAACTGCCTTTCTGTGAAGAACTGCTTTCACTACTTCCGCCGCCGAAAACGGCGCACGGAACAAACAGGCATAGTAGCAATGAAATTATAATGTTACGGCTTTTCATATGCGTCTCCTTTTTTAGTCCTTTAAAATATCAAAATCAAGAGAGTCTTTAGAAGATTTAACAAAAAAAGGTCTGTTTAATTTAAAATCCGAAATTGAATTAAGCATGGCGTCTATTAACATAGGTTCGTCTAACTTAAAATCCGTAAATGAATTAAGCATGAGGTATATTAACTTAGGTTCTTTTCTTTCCAGAATCATGAGAACGGCTTCTTTTTGGATTCTTTTTAATGTCCGCGCGTATTCGTCTTTTTCCTGTTCAACAATGTTTGAGAGCGTTTTGTCAATAAATTCCCTTTCATTATCATCAGAAACAAAATCCCATTCATAATCATCAATCAACTGCAAGCCATATTCAAATACATCTCTTGTTTCGGCTGTTTTTTTGTCAATTTCATCTGTAAAATCCCAATAATATATTTCGTGTTCGACATCATCTTCGAATTCGACTATATCTTTTTCTCTGTACTTCTCATTGATTTTCTCTTTTCTTTTGAGCTTTTCAGAGATTTTAATTGTTCGTTCTACTGTTTCAAAATATTTTTTGGAAAATTCTTCACGGTTCATACTACCAACTCCTCTTCATTTGCTAAAGGAATTATGATTTCACCGGAAGTTTCTAATTTTTCTACAATGTCTGCAATCTTTTCCTGAGCGGCTTTAACATCTGATATTCGAACCGGTCCCATATAATCCATCTCTTCTTTTAACATTTCAGCCGCCCTTCTTGACATGTTTTTGAAAATTTTATCCTGCACTTCTTTACTTGTTATTTTTAAGGCTAATGCAGCGTCCTTGGAATCAACCTCTCTTAGCGTTTTCTGTATTGCTCTGTCATCAAGATATATTAAAATATCAAAAGGTAATTTAAAAAACTTGTCCAACGTATATCCTCTATCCGCCTTTATTACCTTGGCGACAACCTTTAATTCGCCTTCAATGTTAAGATCGTTTATGGCTTTACAATAAAAATCCGCATTGTCACGGTTATGATAACTTATTTTGAATTTTTCAAGCTTGTTGTCGCGCAAATATACAGTCATGACCGCGCTCATTTCATCATTCATCAATATCTCCTTTGTGATTATACATTGGAAGATTTTTCAAAAGGTTCATCTAATTTAAAATCCGAATATGAATTAAGCATGGGGCGTATCAACCGAGGTTTTGTTCCTTCCTGAACCATGAGGACGGCTTCTTTTTGAATTTTTTTCAGCATCCGCGCGTATTCGTCTTTTTCCTGTTCAATAATGTTAGACAGCACTTTGTCAATAAATTCCCTTTCATAATCATCAGCAAGCAACCGCAAGCCATATTCAAATATATCCCTGTTATTGACCATTTCATTGTTTAAATTATATCCAAACCTCCAAAATCCCTCTTCTTTGAACTGCTTGGAAAGTTCAATTGTCCGGTTCACCGTTTCACAATATTTCTTTGAAAATTCTTCCCGTTTCATATTACCAACTCCTCAATCACAATTTCACCGACAGCCGCTAATTCTTTTACAATGTTTAAAATCTTTTCCTGAGCTTCCTCAACATCTTTTAACCGAACCGGTCCCATATATTCCATATCTTCTTGTAACATTGATGCCACCCTTTTTGACATATTCTCGAAAATCTTATCCTGCACTTTTTTATCTACTGCTTTTAGGGCTTTCGCGAGTTCCTGGGAATCAACCTCTCTTAATACTTTCTGTATTGCTGCGTTAGTCATTTTTAAGAAAACATTAAAAGGTAATTTAGTAAAATCACTTAATTTGTATTCGGTATCCGCATTTATTACTTTGGCAAGAACCGTTAATCCGTCTTTAGTGTCAAGATCGTTTATGGTTCTACAATAAAAATCCGCATTTTCAGGGTTATGATGACTTATCGCGAATCTTTCAAGCTTGTTATCGCGCAAATATACAGTCATAACCGTTTTCATTTCTTCACTCATAAATATATCTCCTTATAAAAATATATGATCTATTGTTAATATGTTAAACAACATTATTCCTTTTCACTGTCCTTTTGGGCGAACAGTTCTAAACTGCTTCCAATTACTATCGATGGCCCGGAGAAAATAAGAATATTTGTCCCGCAATTCCTTATTCTCGACCCATGATTGCTTTGTATCCGTAGTTATACCTTCTTTGTATGTTTATTACATACTAATATTAGTTTGCTGTTCTGTCAATTTAAAAATGAAAAATAAGAAGAAGAAAAGTGACGGCACGCATGGTGATTAACATAAAAAACTTTAAAACAGTGCGTTTACGCACTGTTTTTCCAACAAAGGCAGATAAAAACCGTGCGTTAACGCACGGTTTTGCCCCAAACTCGCAAAAGATTTGTAAAAAAAGAAAAACCATGCGTTCACACGGATTTACATTAAAGACTTAAATTTTATATATTTTATAAAGGGGCGGAAATATGGATGATATTTTTACTTTTGACAATATTGCGGACGTTGATGATAAGGTTCTCAAAAATTCATTATGGAAAATTGATAAAAATGAATTGTCAAAGGCTCTTATAGATGAAAACGCGGAAATAAGAAAAAAAGTATACCGTAATATGTCTTTACAGGATTTACATGCGTTAAATAAAGATATGCTTGATACAGGGCGTTTTACCCGTTTTGAAAAAAAAGAAGCGCAGCGAAAAATATTATCTGTTATTGCAAAAACTCCTGAATACAATAGCAAGCGTTTTGAAAACGGATTTGAAACTTTAGAGGATTTTGAGGATTACTTGACATTACGTAAACCAAATGATGGCATGTACGGAATTTTCAATAAAGATGTTACCATGTGCAGATTGTCCGCGACAAAAAACGGAGAAGAGTTGTTAGCTGATATAGAACAAAAAAACAAAGAACAGGGGATGGGAAATATTGAAATACCGAATACAAAAATAAAATTGATAAACTATTCAATATGCCCCACTTGCGGAAAAATATACTCATTTAAGGATCTGTCGGACTATTATATAAAACCAAAACATGACTCAAGATTCAAAAATAATACCGAACAATTCAGGCTTGATACCCGTGTTTATTGTAATGATTGCGGAACATACTTTTTACCGGCATTAATAATTTCAGACGGAACGCCCAAAAATGAAGTTCAATTTCTCTGCCGCATTCAAACAATGCATGCCATAGAATCATATTATTCGGGAAAAAATATGAAAGTCCTGTCAAATAACAAGGTTAATATACTGACAAAAGATTTATCGGATGAAACATCGACAGTCCAAAACACAAGCGCAGTAGTTATGAGAAAATTATTTAATGAAACCCCGTCCAAGATAACCGCAATTCGTAATGATGTTTTTTTAAAAGACATGGAGGAGAAGCCGTCGTTAATAACAAATTTAATTCAATACACGCCGGCAAATATCGTGTTAAATTTAATCGACGGGACAAATTACAGGAAAAAAGACGTTTTATTCGGCGCATGGGGGTAATTTTTAAGTAACATGAAAATAGCTATAGATTTTGACGGCACTTGCGTTACGCATGAATATCCTGAAATCGGGAAAGACATAGGGGCTGTTCGAGTTCTTAAAAAACTGGTCGCGGCGAATCATTTGCTAATTTTAAACACCATGAGAAGCGGAGTTGAATTACAGGAAGCCGTAAACTGGTTTAAGGAAAATGACATTCCCCTTTACGGCGTGAATCAAGACCCCGAACAAAAAAAATGGACGCAATCGCCAAAAGTACACGCGGATTTATATATAGACGACGCTGCTTTGGGCTGCCCGCTAATTCAAGAACGGGGAAACTCATCTTACGCGGATTGGGCAGCAATAGAAAAGATATTATTCCCAGATGCGAAGGACGGCAGGACTTGTACCACTTGCAACAAATTTGACAGTTGTTGGGATGTTATTGGCGATAAAACGGGCATGAATTAACTGTTATGCGACATATACGCATTTTTATTTGTGTTGGTTCATGTGGTTCGCAGTAAAATTAAAACTTACGGGATGCCCCCGCAACCATGAATCCGCATCACTCCATAACTTTTTTAAACTTGTCGGCAACCGCCAAAAATATATCAACAAGGCAGGGGTCAAATTGTTTTCCCTTACTTTCCATTATTATTTTTACGGCTTCTTCGTGCGTAAACGCCTTTTTATATGATCTTACGGAAACAAGCGCGTCGTATACGTCGGCAATCGTCATGATGCGCCCTAATAATGGTATTTCGTATTCTTTTAACCCTTTTGGGTAACCTGTGCCGTCCCATTTTTCATGGTGGCTGACGGCGAGTATTTTCGCGTATTTCAGGAATTCGTTTTCTTTTGTCATTGTTTCAATTTTTGTAATTATTTGCTCTCCATACGTCGTGTGCTTTTTCATTTCGTTAAATTCTTCTTCACTTAGCTTGCCGGGTTTTTTTAAGATTCTGTCTTCTATGGAAATCTTGCCAATGTCATGCAACTGGCTGGATTGGATTATCAGGTCTATGTCCCAGTCTTTTGTTATTTCCTTATAAACGCCATTTTTGCGAATTTCGTCTAACAGTATTTTTATTCCCCTCTGCGTTCTGTCTATGTGGCCGCCTGTTACGTCATCTCTGCAATCTACCAGTTCCGCCATTGTTTTTAACAGGGCGCGTTCAAGGCTGAGGGATTTTTCTACGGCGCGGCCTTTAGCCACGGCTAAACGCAGCAGTATTGCGCCCAGCGACAGGGCGAGAACCAGCCCTAACACGATGAGTATGCGCGCGGAATTATAAAGATCGTAGTAAAACCGCGAGAGAGGCGTTGTAATCCCAATATACCAGTTATTAAAAATACGTTTAAAAAAAACGATTGCTGAACTGCCGTTTGAATTTTTTATTCTGACGGCGGACATTTCTTTTCCTGAACGCAGTTTCCTGGCAATGTCGCGATAGTCGCCTCCTAAATCCCGCAACTGGCGGCCTATGAACTCGGTGTCAGGATAGGTCATAAATGTCAGGTTTTGGCTGAGAAGCATTCCGTAGCCGCCTGACGCAAGTGAAAGCGAATCTACATATTTTACCAGCCAGTCAATCTTAATAATCAGCACGACAATTCCAGCCATATCGCCGTTTTTTAAGTCGATGTTCCGAACTGCGGACATAACGGTATTCCCGTTTCTCCAATCTCTGTACGGGACGGTAAAGGCGACTGATTTTCCGCTTCGTATCCCTACCTGATACCAGGGGCGCGTCTGCGGAATAAAATCAGAGCCGGCCTTGAGTCCAACGCTGTCGTAAAATTCCCCGTTAATATACGCGAAAATACCGTCGTAAACCATCAGCCCTTGATCTCGTTTGCGAATCCATTCGTTGGTGAGGGCAAGGTAATCAATTATCTCTTGCCGTTCGGCGTTCTGTTCTATCATATTTTGTATGATGTAATAAGAATTGAGGAGAGTTGTTTCGGCTTCCGAGAGGCCGGCTCTCACATTTGATTCGGCGGAAAACAGAATTCCGTTTGCCTCTCTTGACAGGCGGCTTTGCAATATGCGCCCGATGAAGAGAAACGACGTGATTGCCATGAGCGCGAATGCGGCAAACACAAATAACAATTGAAGGTAATTGTTACGCGATACTAAACGCGGCGGTGTAAATAGTTTCATTCTGCCACCGTCCGATAATACCAGTTCATTCCGTTACGGATTTCATCATCGGTCAGGTTTCCGCCTTCCCTGCCGATACTTTTGCCGTCGTTGGTTTCCATCACTCCGTTGAACACGTCAAACTCGCCGCCTTCAATGCGCAGACGTTCTTCATTAATTATTCGCTCTATTTCCACGTTAAGAGGGATATTTTTATTGAGGGGAGTAATGTCTACTACCCTGTCTTTCAGCGAGCCGTACCAAGGGGCGGTTGTAAACGTGCCGTCTATTACACTTTGCACGAGGAATGTATAATACGCGCTCCAGCGCCATATTACCGAAGTTATGACCGCTGCGGGGGCGTCGGCGCTCATATCCGTACTGTAGCCTATTCCCCATATTCCTGCCCTTTCAGCTTCTATCATTGGCGTGGGCGTGTCGGTGTGTTGCGCGATGACATCACAGCCTGCGGCGATGAGGGCGCGGCTTGCAAACGCCTCTCCCATTGGATCAAACCAGCTATATGTAACTTTGACGTAAATTCGCGCTTTGGGATTTACCTTTTCTACTCCGAGCGCAAAGGCGTTTATGCCGCCGGTTACGTCGCTATTATCTTTTCCCCAAGCTGTTACAAAACCGATTTTATTTGTTTTTGTTTTCATGCCCGCGGCAAGTCCTGAGAGGTAACGCGCCTGATAAATTTTGCCATAGTAATTGGTAAGGTTAGTGTCATTGTGTTTATCTCCTATGACGGCGAATATGACTGACGGAAAATCCCTCGCCAGTTGTTCGCAAGTGTCAATATAACCCCAGCTTGTTGAAATAATGATATTGGCTCCCTGCGCGATTAGTTCGCGGTGCGCGTTTTCAACGCTTGTTAAATCCGTGTCATCTATGTGGGTTCTGTAAAGTATCTGGCTGTCCGTCAAACCAAGGCTTTTTTTCATTTCTTCTATGCCTGTCTGATGAGAGTAGGCGTAACCGGAACTTTCAGAGAAAGGGTCGGTTGTGTAGACAACTCCTATTTTTACTGTCTCTTTTGAGATAGGCATTCCGGATTTCCAGTTTTCTTTTTTACAGGAGAGGGGGAGTAAAAGAAAAATTAGTAAAATAATCCCCTTTGTTATAAATTGTTTTAGTATCAAAATTACTCCTCCTTATGATTTTTATAACAAATTGGTTATTATTCTAATTTACTTCATGCGATAATAATATTCAATGGGGTGGATATAGTGCGTAGGTTTTAAAAGATGTATGCCCAAAGAATTTATTTAGTACAGTCGGGCAGGCTGCGCACGCTGTAAAAACTTCGGAAGAACCCGCCTCGCACTGGCGGCCACCTAAAGGCGGCCTTGCTTTTATTGGGGACTGCGGCATTTTTTGGTGCTCTCAGCGTGCGGCATTATTGATCTACACGGCTACGCCGTGCGTTTATTTGGCTGTGAGCCTTTTCGGCGACTAAACAGCAGTAGTTAGAAGGCTTTATCTAGGGTACGTCGCCGAACTCTTATTCTCTGAATTTTCTTTGTTTTATTCCAAAGTCTCTCCGGCGGGGAATTCCGAAAGATGTTTCTACAGCGTGCGCAGCCTGCCCGACTGTACTCAAGGATTTTATTGGGCATACATCTTCTAGCGCTATTTAGCAATGAGCAATGAGCAATAGACACTATCGGTCAACGTATAAATGTTGCCTAACGACAATACCAAAAAGTGGAGTTACCGTGCGTTACCGGATATCGTCAGCCATACCATAGAAAAGTGGTATCAGTTACGTTACTTTTCCTTCTCAGCCTTACTTAGCTTATACATCATATACGAACCAATGCCTAACAGCACAAGAGCCGCATAGAAAGTGCCAAGACTGGAAAAAGGTTCGCTTATTAATACATCTGCAAATAAATTGTTGGTAAAATGCAGAAGCATTGGGAGAATCAGACTGCCGCTGCGGAGATAAATCCAAAAGGTGTAACATGAAAGCAGAAAAAGGGGAATGATCCGTATAGGGTCCAAGTGAAGAACCGCAAACAGGAGGGAAGCGATAATAACTGCCGCTATTGTCGGATAATGTTTTTTCAGGATTGTAAAGACAATACCCTTGAAAAGCATTTCCTCTGCAACCGCCGGAATAATCGCGCTGTCAATCAAATTAATGAAAAAATTACCTTCTGTTATTCCAAGGTATGTATCCCAACCGTATAAAAAAGAAAAAAACAAAAAATGAAGGTAAAAACCAAACAATGTGTAACCTATTGAACATATTATCGCCACGCCCCAAACCAAGCCGCTTACCTTCTTGAAAGAACAAACCGAGGCAAGAGTTTTTCGTTGGTCTTTCAGCCCCACGCCGATTACTACGATAAAAACCGCCGCATGAGTGATTATTCCCGCAATTTGGGCTGACAAGCTGTCATAAGATAAATCGAATATTTTAACGAATAAGAATTTTACAAAATTACCAACTTTGAACATCAGCAGAAGCAAAACGCCAAGCCCAAGAACATATAATAATCGTACCCATTGCTTTTTCATCAGGTGTCCTTAATTAAACTGTTTGCAAATGTGTCAAACATGCTGTGTTACCGTTGCGTTACTTTTCCTATCGTATCATGGAAAGAATGAACCGTCCAACTCAATAATTATTGATAGATCTATATCAAGCGATATAGTATATGAAGTTATCTTCAAAATATTTTGTCCATTTTTAGGATAACTAGGCCCATAATATATGCCATCTTTGCTATTGTAATACATTGTAAACGGATTTATCTGAAAGGAATGTGCCTCCCAGTATGTATCGATGTCTCCAAAATAATACCAAGATATATTTTTCCAATAATAATCGCCAAATTGCAAAAAACCATTACCGAAGGTAATGTCTGGGAATAAACCCCATTCCACGGAATCATTAAAATTGCCTTCTTTATCATTATACGAATTATTATAACCGTAGGATAATTCTAAAATGCCGTTTTCAGGCTGGTTTTTGTATTTGAAAGTCATTTTTAACCGCCACAGATTTTCAAGGCCAATTTCCCTTATAGTGTCAATTTGCTTTTCATAATAACTTATGACATCAGCGCTCAAGTTTTTTCTGTTCTCGGCAAGGTATTTTTCCAGCGGATTAACAGTTTCTCTGCTCCATTGAATTTCAACATAATCAATGTTTTTGGCATAATCTTCGTTTGCATCGACCATTGTATATAATAAAACTTTTCTTTTAAAAACTTTGAACCGATCCGTTGATGGAGTCTGACTTTTTTTCGGATCAGTGTTACCGACTTTTTGCGCAAAGACGGATTTACATGGAAATAATCCTAATCCGATTACAAGACACAAGAAAACAATTTTTTTAATTTCAAACCTTTTACTATTCATTTTCATCCTCCAAAAGATGTAAAATTATGCGTACTATGCCCGTTGGCATTTATTAACAAAAGTGGTATCAGGTGCTTTTGCGTTACCTTGACTCCACCAACCGCCGCTGCTGCTCACGGGTGAGAGTGGTAACCGTACTGGATACCCGCACATCGTCTATGACTTTTTGTACCAAACCTTCATTAAATGCATAAATAACTCTTTCATATGCGTGATAAACATCTCCATACCTGATATTTTTTGTCGATATTATTGCATTAGATAATACAATGTGTGTTTCTTTAACGCACGTATATGTCCCGGCGTTGGGGTTGATATAAAAATTGGTCAAAATATCTTTTACCTCATTCAGTGCCGTATTGCTCAAAACAGCCGCCGGGATCAACGCGGCTTGGGTGCGAACAGTGTCTAAATCGAACTGGACAAAATCTGGTTTATTATCCGTTTTCTTATTTCGCATAGCAACCAATAATGCATTTAGCGTCTGAGCAGAAAGTTCCTTTCTGCTATTTTTGTTTTCTGGTCTTTCATAACTTAAAACATATTCTCCTGTCTTATAATTTCGTGATAAAACTGAATTATACGTTCTATCTGCTGATAAATTTCTTAATGGAAAACTAAACTTATTAAACTCCTCGTCCATGACATCGGAGATGAGGGAGCGGATATTGTCACGGTAAAAAGCTTCTATCTCCTGACGGGTTACTTTGTCTTTATCGCTGACTGTTTTTAACCAGTTTTCATATTTGGTAACAACATCGTTTTTGCCAAGAAAGCGGTTTACTATTATCTCCATATACATTGCTCCGCAAAACCACATATCCGCCTTATTGGTTTTGTCTACGGTAAAACCGCTTGGGTCAAAGCCTTTTTCCAAACCTGTTTTGAAATCCGCTATTGCTTTGTGATATAAGCCTTTTGCTCCGTAGGCAATGCCACGAAATATGTAATCTATTGGATTCAATGAATCGGAATTGAGGCTAAAAGCTTTATTAAAATCGGCAATAGCCGCGTCGTAATTCTTTGTACCAATATATGCTCTCCCTCTATTAATATAAACGTATGCAATAGGCTCATCCTTTATTATCTTATCAGAATCAAAATCAATATAAATTCGTGCAGTATATGGCATATCAGTTATTACCTTACTATAATCAGCAATAGCTGCATTATAATTTCCAGTATTTAAATAGCAATCACCTCTACCCCAATATGCGTAAGAATTGGTACTGTCAAGCTTAATTGACTCGCTGTACGCTGTTATTGCGTTGGCATAATCGCCTTTATCAAAATATTCTCCGCCCTTTTTAACCAATTCTTCTGCGGTTGTCTGCCCAAATGTGTTGGTTGCGAATACGGCAAACAGTAAAATTGCCGCTACTGCGATTTTCTTCATGGTTTGGCTCCTTTTTTAGTTATGGCGGTAACATTTTGTATTTCATTTATAGGCGGATCAGGTAATATTTTCCACAATGAATTGAAATGTCCTAGACACTGACCGCAAATAGTTTCTTCGTTAGCTTTTACTTCTTTCTCCAATACAAAAGACATAGTTTCAGGAACTGTTAAACCTGTGTGATAAGGCGTCCACCATGCCCATACATTATTAATAATAATGACTGAATAACGCACCTGTGTAGTAAATCGTTTATAATCAAAATGTTTATGTGTGCTTATTGCAAGCTTTTTTAATTTTTTAATTATCTCAAAAGCTTCTTTCTGATGCTTTTGTCCATCTTTCTTAATAGCTGTTATTGGATCTCCACTGTGAACACTTTCCATGTTCCATACATCATTTATTAAATCACCATTGTCTTCAGCGATTATTATTTTTACTTCATTATTTATACTTTCTGTTATTATTTTTTCTAGTAGTTTTTCTATGCTTCTCAATAATTCATAACCATGATAAAGAATTATTTTTACCTTGTATACTTTCCCTATTTGAGTATCTCCTCTAAGCGTGTCTTTAATTTGTGAAAAATTTCCTCTATTGTTTTGATAAAGACCAGTTACGCCTGCAAGTTTTAGCGCATACATAAATTTTACAGGAAAATCAATTGTTTGTTTATATACTTGGTTCCATTTTGCGGCAAAAAATAACGCAATAATTATAACGGGCATATAAATAAAGCTAAAAACAATAATTATATTATTGATCGGTGCGATAGTTGAAGTAACAACATTAAAAACAATGTTAAACACCGCAATAATTGTTCCGCTTATAGAGCCAATAATCCCGAATATTAAATACTGGTTATAAAGATTGTCCTGATTTTCAATCTTTTTCATTTTCATCCTCCTAAAGATGTAAATTATGCGTTTATTGCCCGCCGGCATTTATTAACATCCCTGCCGCCCAACGGGCGGCTTAAAAACCGTTTTTCCCTCTCACCCCCTGATATTGCTAGGTCAGCCCCTTGCGCTAACCTAGCTCAGCCCCCTGCGCAAGCCTAGCGCAACATTTTGCGCAAGCTTAGCTTGACTCTTTGCGCTAGGCTTGCTTGATACCTTGCGCTAGGCTAGTTTACGGCTCTTGCAGGGGGAAGTTGGCTTTTATAACACGGAGTGTTTTAAGAACTTGTCGCTTGAGCCGGTATATTGGGTGCGGATTTCCAGTTGTAGGGGGCTGCCGGGGGTTGGGGGAATTATGCCGATTATTTTGGATGAGGTGTTTTCCGCCTGTTTGGTTACTTTTGTTGGGTTGTTGCCTTCTTCGTCCAGAAAGAAGACTCCTACGCCGGGGTTGTCTCCGGCTACTTTGATTTTATGCCCGTGGATTATGAACTGGTTGCCGCTTGTTACTACGTGGTTTATCGAGTCGGCTTCTACGTCTATGAACTCGTCTATCCAGCCGTTTACGTCGGCTATGCCTTCGACTTCTACTTTGATGTTTTCGGCTAGTCTGCGGAGTTTGTTCTGGATGCGGAAGCGGAAGCTGATGGGGTGTTTTTTGTGGTCGTGCATTTCGGCGGCGTTGTTGAAGGTTCCGCCGATGTTGGGGTGGATGGAGTAATACCCTGTGTTGACGGCGAAGCCGTCGCATAGCTGGTAGGCGGCTTCATCGAAGAACTCTTTTACGTAGTTGATGAGGTCTTCGTAGTCGCCTGTGAAGCCGCCCCTGTTTTTGAGTGCGGCGCATACCTGTTCAATGTTGAGGGACGCTTCGCTGACGGTTCTTGCCAGATATGCGCCTTCGGCGGATGGCAGGTAGTTTGGGTAGAGTTTTACCCGTATCCTGTGCAGGACTTCGTTTACTTCGTTAATTATTGCCATAATTTTCTCCTTGCGGCTTTGCCGCTAATTTTATTTTTTAGCGATGCTTATGCTCGCTGTTTGTGATTACCTATGCAAACACTATAACAAGCGTCACCTGTTTATCAGGGACGCTACCGAAAAGTGGTGTCAGACTGCTGCGCTACCATTAATAAAATTTGCCCGATAAACCTATACCCCAGCTATTCCAGTTGCGTGGATGCTTAGCGATACTTTTATAATATTCTTGAAAATCCATAGTACCGGGAGAAGATTTATTTGGAGGAATTTCCGGTAACAAATCTTTCAAATAATAATCAAAATATATAGTGAACTTTGTTCTTCTACTTGGAATAATTGCGCCACGGATATACCAAAGTCCATTTGGAAAAGGGGCTGTCTCGACATATTCATAAGTGTTATGATCATAATAGCGTATCCCGTAATCTCCAGAACCAAACATACTAAACATACTTGTTGTATATCCACCGCCTACACCAATACCAAAAGCTTTACCATTGTTGCTATTAAAATAAAGACAAAACAATCCACCAGCCGATAATTCAAGGTCCATAGGTATGTTATCATCATATATATCGTATTTCTCAAATTCATCTTTAAGCGGATTTGGTTTCCATCCGAAGTTCATACCTACATTGGTTTCAATACCAAATGCTAATTTTCCAAAATCAACTATAAAACCAAAAGGAACAGCACCAATGTCCAAGCCAACTGCATTTATTGCCCCCCTGCTTATTCCTGCTATATATCCATTCTCAAAAGCAGTATATACTCCGCTTTGTTCCTTCTCCTTTCTTTGTATTGCAACTTTAAATCCTCCTGATAAATTAGCGATGAAAGCCGTGTCAACATCTGAATATTTTGCCCCAAGTACTTCGGTATATGAAGAAGCATAGTATGTGTATCCAGATTCAAAGTTGTAAGTTACAGTATTACTTCCAGTTATTGTATATCGATATTGACTATCCGAAGCTATGGATCTATAGGCAAATCCAAGTGTGTGTTCGCCAACGGGCAATCTAATTGAACTAGAGCCAAATGGCGACCAAGCTATTAAACCTACATCGACATCGTTGCCATTAACTGATACTAGGTCTAGAGGTCTTTGAATCACCAACGTAACCTGTTCAGCCATAGGAACGCTCGTATCATATTGTCCCTGATACGTAAGACAACTTGAAAATATTGCAAAAAAAGCAATACCAGCTAATATTTTCTTTGCGTAAAACATTTTCATCCTCCTAAGATGTAAAATTATGCGCTTACTGTCCGCCGACATTTAGTGTACACGCAAGGCAACTGTTACCTTTTCGGTAACAGCCACCTTCGTGTTAGCAGTTAAATATCATTATTTGTTTACTTGTTTCCATGTGAAACGCTCGTTATCTTTCAGATTACCCTGTCCCATAGTACCTTTTACACTCAACGTATATGTAATAGGAGTACCGGAAGCGGTAATTGTAAGCGGATCATTCTTTTCCTTTGTTCCTTCAGGTATTTCAGCGTCAACCGTGTGTGTACCGTTAGGTATTACGACACGGATTTCTTTTTTGGGTATAAGATATATGGAACGTTCCCCGTCAGAACCTTTGTCAATAACTATATTAGTCTGCCAGCCAACAAACTTGTCAATTCGCCGTATTACAAGTACTGTTTCGTCAGGACCGGCTTCCCTTGTATCACCGGTATCAGGCGGCGGCAATACAAATTCTTTCTTCCCTGATTTTTCTCCGTTACCGCCAAGCGCAGGAAGCATTAAAACAATGTTTTCAAAAGCATCGTCTAAAAGCACACGGAAGTTTTTGGCGTCTCCTGTTGTTCCTGCCGTTGATTGTACTGTTTCTATTTGCCCCTGTGCGATTAAGGTTCCTGTTTTGTCAAATAAACAAACTTCAACATTTATTGTTGAAGATGCGGATATTGGATCCGTATACATGGTCTCAGAATAAACCTGTTGCCCTACCATAGTTATTGCAAAATCCGTATTATTTTCTTTGCAAATTTCGGCGATCTTTGATTTTATTTCCGTATTTGCTTTACTGAAATAATCAGCCGTCGGAACGCCGCTAAAATTAAATGCGACATCTGTCGTTTTTGCGCCATTAAGTTCGGCATAGCGCGCGGAGAAAGTCTCAAGAAAAACCTTCTGTCTTCTGTCCAAAATATCCTGTTGCTGCCTCAAATAAGATTCACTGGTAATGCTTTCCTTGAAGTTGTTAAAATCAATTAAATTTGCACCTCCGGCTAATACTGCGCCAACAAGCCCGCCACCGCCGCTACTTCTTGTTACTGCCTGTTTTGGCAAAATCTTTGCTGCCATTGCAAGTTTAAATACAACTGCGCTTTTACCTTTCAATGTGTCTGCGGCAGACATTTTCTGCATTTCGTATGTTTTTACAATTATTGGCGCTGCTGGCGGCACAGACGCACAAGCCAACCCCAATACAATAAAAACCACCAAAGCCCCTGCCGCAATGATGTGCGGCGTCATTTTTTCTTTCATGTCAATCTCCTTAAAATAAATTTTTTATATAGTAAGCCTTCAACGAAAGCGCCTATACTCAAGAAAAGTAAATCTAGCCAGTCAAACGTGCCGGGTACTTTTTCCGATATTTGGCATATCTCAAAAACAAGTCCGATTATGTAGAAACAGGTAATATATATGGTTTGTTCTTTAGTTTTGTAAAACCAGATAAATCTTAAGAATAATATTGCTGATACGAACCAAAGGGTATCGGGTATGTTGTACAACAGAATGTCCGAAAATATTGACGGTTGTATTTGCGCTAATTTTTCATTTAAAAATACGGGTTTTGGTATCCATATAAATAGAAGCATATTATTTAAATTTCTGAACAAAAGGTATATGACCATACCTGTAAAAAGAAAAAATAAAGACAGCAAACTATAAAACGTTCTAATGTTTTTCATATTTTTGCCTGACTTTTGGCGGCTTGTGCATTCGGAGTAACCCGGTATTTTTTTGAGATTGCTATAAATATGTGAAAAAAGTGATATTTCTTTACTTGTAAAGCTGTTATTACACGGGGGGGGGGGGGGGGGG
>NZ_BDHF01000012.1:0-44121 GCF_054786115.1 Treponema sp. R80B11-R83G3
AACCCTCATTAATAGAAATTATAACCTTACCGCAAAGTGGGCAGACGGCGATCCAGAACCTGTAGACATGAATTTGGATTTGAATAACTCTAATTGGAGTGCGCTTCCAAGTATGCCGTCAAATTGGACAGTAGGCAGCATAAAATGGCCAACAGATTATGCGACAACTGCTTACGATGAAGGTAAATTGACAATTACATTCGACGGGCGCAACAGGCAAAGGGCGATCATACCTCTTAATGCCGACCAAATCTATGAGTTGTTGGATCCGTCATTAACAGGAGTCACCTTCAGAATTGTCGGAACCGTAGCAAGAGGGGAACAGGGGACGCTGCCAGATACGCAAATCGCATCCGGTGAGCTTGGATTCGCCGGATTCCGCCTACATTTGATTGACCCGACTGTCAATGATGCTTGGAATGGAACTGACACCGGTAAAGAAGACCCATTAACAGGCAATACAGACCCGTCAAATGATCATCTTGTGGAATATCGGCAATTCTCCAGTAATAAAAAAGAGGCTGCGCTCAAATATTTCGCGATACAGGCAATGTTTAGAGATAATAATAATGCTGCCGGTACTACAGCAACTGGTTTCCCAAAAGTGATTATCACCATTGATTCAATTACAATTGAACCCGGTAACACCGAATAACACGGTTTAAGTTTATTTGAGGGCTGTCCGGAAAAATTCCGGGCAGCTTTTTTTTGCGCCTTTACCATGCCATAAAAAATGCGGGAAAGATACTTTTTTCACTGTACTTTTAAAACGTATAACACAGACGCAAATTAAACCATTGGGTGTAATAGTCATTATTGTCAAGCGTTTGGTAGGCGTTGGAAGTATAACGGTAGACGAAAGCAATGTAGAAATTGTTGTATATGTTTACTTTTACCTGAGGCTCAAGATACCAGTTATTGTAAAAAACGTCAGGATATGACTCGCTTCCGTTAAAGCCCATTACAAGACCGCCCATAACGCCGGCGACCAAACGATTATTGATAAATTTATAATAGAAAGACGGCCTGATCTCCAATAACTGCCCTGTTTTTTTTACAAAGTTATCCCTGTATCCAGCGTCAATGCCGGCGTTAAAATACATGGAATCATAGTGGGCATAGAGCCAGTTCTGAATATAACCTGGCGGGCCATACCCGCTTCCCCTCCCTTCCGAGTTAATGCCTTCGCAGTAACCGTTTGCCCATATTTGCATACCGGGCAACAGCATCCAAAGGAGGCGCTCTTCAACGCGGTACACAAATTTTTCCCCGGTTACGAATACAGCGTCGCTTTTTACGTCACGGTCAAAACGGTAGGCAAAACGGAACGCGAAATATTTATGCTCCCAAGCGATACCCACTATCGACTCTTTAAAAAGATCACCGAATTGTTCCTTAGCGTCCAACGGCACCCCTTCATCTGACCGGTTCAGCACAAAGCCCAAGTTCAGACCGCGTAAAGGACCTAGGGGTTTCCATTCGACGCGTATCCCCATTATCGGGGCGCCGCCTGAAGATTCCAGTTCCTGATACAATTCAGGCCCGCCGGTTCCCCAGGGAGACTCGCCTAAAAGTCCGGCTGAAATTCTAAGTTGGTTGTTGATTGTGCCGCCGTAACCATAAGCGTAATCCGTTCGGATTTTGAGCAGGTTAGGATCGTTCGCGCTTGTCCCGCGTCTGAAATTATCCTGAAAAAACCGCGTCCGTATCCCGATATTTTTTAATTCAAAGGCAATGCCAATCCGAATCCGTCCTTCAGACGCGCCCGTGTCGCCGTCATTGTTGTTTATTCTGGCATAAGAAGTGGTTTCGCCGCCCTCGTCCCTCCGCTCGAATAAAAACCCGGTTTTAACTTCTCCGGTAATCTCTATGTCTTCCAAAGCAAAAGTAAAACTTGCCGCAACCAGACTTATTAGCAACGCGGTGACTATTTTTTTCATGCGGTTCCCCCTTTGCTAAAACGCGTACACCGCTCGGATGTTTACCGAATGTTTTACGGACTTTTCTCCACGTCGCTCTATTTCATCTTCATTGAACCACGCGTATTTGTCGGTAAAAGCGTACACCGCCGCTATGTAACCGCCACCTCCAATATTCAGCCTTATTTGCGGCTCAACGGAGATATACTGATAAGGGGCAGATTTATAAGTCTTGCCGTCGCCGAATTCCATGCCGAACCCCAGACCAAGACCGGCCTGTAACAGGTTGTCAAAAAATTTATAATAAAACGCCGGCCTGAATTCCAGTCTCTGGTATTCCTGTCTCTCTGTTGGCGTGAATTCCGGGTTGTAATACGATTTGTATATGCCAAAACCGGCGTTAAATTGGGCAATAAAATTATCCGTGTCCCACAGCCAGTACAGCCAGTTAATAAAATACTCTCCCCCGCCCATTGTCTTCCTGATAGTTTTTCCTTCCTCGTCTAAACTGTCAATATCTTGCTTCTCGCCTCCTATCCCGTAATAATAACCGTTAAGCCATATCCGCATATCGTCTACAATGGTTCTAAGCGCCTTCTCCTCAAGACGGTAGGTCAGGCGGCCTCCTTCGTTTATTTGGGGGTTAGCGTAAGTGTCTACTTTGCTGTCAAAGCGGTAGCCAACTCGGATGGCAAAATAATCATTCTCATAAGCGGCGCCCACGACCGACTCACCAAGCACATCGCCGAAGGTTTGTTCCACGGTAGGAAGCTGGGTACGATCGGGCTGGTTCAACACGAAACCCACATTCAGTCCCGGAACAAAGGATGGCTTAATTTCAAAGCGTATTCCCATAAGCCCCTCACTCACGGTGTAGGGTTCTTTACTCAGGCTGTTGTAGCCGGTATATTCACGGTTTTCCGGATCACTCTGTAAGTTAGGACCGCCGGTACCCCATGGCGATTCGCCTAAAAGCCCCATAGATATTCTAAACTGGTCATTAAACAAATTGCCATAAGCGTAGACAAAGCTCCATTCAGGGTAATACGGACCCAGATTAGTAGAGTCCGGCTCTATTTGAAAGCGTAGGCGCACTCCAAGATTTTGATAAGTGAAATTAAAATCAAGGCGAAGCCGCCCCTGGCCCGTGCCGGAATCGCCGTCGTTATTGGTCATTCCCCCAGTTGCCACGGGGTCATGGTCTCCTATCTTTTCCTGTTCAATGTAAAAACCGGTTTTAATCTCGCCGGAATAGATTATCTCCTGCGCGTATAACGCCCTTATTGCCGTAAAAACGGCAATAAGCACAACGACAGCTTTTTTCATTATAAAGTCTCTCCTATTTTACGGTATAAGGCCTCTTTCTTGGCTCAAAATGTCTGCCACCGGCATTTGTCCATTGCCCCTTAACCATGATCGAGATAATGTTTCCTCCCGGCAAAGTAACCTCTACGGCTGATTTGCCTTCGGTCGTGGTGTAAAGGAACACAGGCTCGTTAATCCAGTACCGAGGCGTGCCGTTCGGCACGTCATCCCATGTTTGACCGTTGGCGTTTTCCCATCCATAAGACCGCAAAGCGCTGGCGCTTTCTGCAGTAAAGCCATCTGGCAGAACAACCTCTATCCTGCCCACATTGACGCTGAGCCTTGTAGGATCGTTTGTCCCATTTGTACCGCCGCTGCCGAAACTGGCGTCTATACTGCCGCTGGAATTGGCGCTGTTGATGTTAGAAGTATTGGTAGAGGCATTCGGGGTAAACATGACAATACTGATAAACTTGCCATCGGTATCTTCAAACGCGCTTATCTTAGGATCTGTCGCGCCCGCGTTGAAATAGTTAGTAGTAGTATTAAAATTAATAGTACCCCGCGTAAGGCTTATGTCCAGAAGCCATGTCTCGTTGACATAGCGGGCATAGTGGGCAAAGGCCCTCCCTCTGGGGGTATACGTGTATGCCGGCCACGGTGTCGCTCCAACGCTCCCCGTTTCTTGTCCTTGTCCGTTGCCGTTTACAGGAGTACCCTGATAACTGGTTACAAGGCCGGAGTAGCTTGAAGAAAACCACCAGTCAAAGACGCTTTCATGGACAACGCGCAAACCCCAATCCACATCGTTCATCGCGGCAAACGCGGAATTCCAGTAACGCTGAACATTACTGCCGGGTATCTCTGTTGATTTTGACCAGTAGTTGAAGTCATGCTCCGTCTGCCAAATCTCCCGTTTTATACTCCCTGCCGTTGATCCGGGCGCGTACATTTGCGGGGACATCGCCAGTGATTCCGACTCAAAGCGGCCAGTATAACTTGCCTGGGGTCGGTCTGCCCACGCGGTGCCGGCGGAACCGGCAAGAGCGGTAACCCTCTGAGTGCTGTTGTACCAATGGTGGCCAAGTATTTCGAAATTATTATTCGCCGGGTTTGTGCCGCTGTTACTGTTTATTATATCAGTATAATAATCAGGCCTGCCCATATTGTCGGCGGTCATCGCTAATACGTGGTGGGTCGCTTTGCCGCCGCCGTAGCCTGGAATAATGTCGTCTTCAAACATTGAGGAAGTGAGACCCGCCCCGCTCGGGTTTGTTACCCGCTGGGTAGTAAAATGCCCTACGGTCCTGAACCAGTCCCTATGAACAGCCGATGTCATCCCCATACCTTCATAAGCGGCATTCGCGCCATTGTCAGGCTCATTGAGGATGCCGAGCGCAAAAATAGGCGCGTTGTTGGAGTTGAGCCATTTAAGGAAGTCCCGTAACCAGTCAGAGTAGCCTACAAAGTTTGATGGAGTTTCAGTGATGACACCGCCCCGTACCGCGTTATTCGCTTTAAATCTTCCGGGAGCGGTCCAGGGATTCGCGTACACATAACCGCCTAATTGGTTGACCCGCCTAATAACGGCAAAGAAATTACTACGGGCATTATGGTAAAACACGCTCTGATTCCGGCTTTGAATCTCATTTTGTATGTATCTTAAATAATCGTCCTGTACCATTATGCGCAGGATATTGCAACCCATCTCGCCCATGAGCAGGTCAATGTAGTGGACATCAGCGTCCGGGCTGGCATCGGCGTTGTTACCGTCCCTGAACATAAATGATCCTGTGCCGCCTACGCCGCGCACATAGTTGACGCGGGTACTGCCTATGGCAAATGAGGTAGGCGCCGGAACGGCTGTATCGGTTATTCTTATACGCGCGGTGCCGCTTACAAGCTCATTTGTGTTTTCTGTCGTGACTATTGTAACTGTTACATAGTAGTAGTAGTCTCCGGGTGATGAAATTACAGGCGCATAGGAAACTCCTGTCTCGTTTGTGATTAACGTTCCTTCGCTGGAAGGCGAAGTCCTTGAGTACCATTTGTATGAAGTATTAGGTTTCGATTCTGACAGTTCCACGGTTAATGTTTTTGAAGCGGCGGAGGCTGAATTCCATTCCGCCAGAGTAAAAGACTTGCTGACAGGATGCTTAACTATCTCCACCTGCTTGGTAGTAGGAATTATTTGTTGCGTCTCCTCCTCAGCACAGCCTGTTAAAAACATTCCCGATACCAGCAGTACGCTTAGTAATAAAAAAAGAACGGCTTTTCTCATTTTCATATTAAACTCCTTGAATACTCAGAAATATATATAATTTTTTAACTACTTAAAAATATACCGCCCCATAAACCATTTGTCAACAAAAAGCGTGCGGCGCTACCCTTTGATCGCTCCCGCCATCATACCCTTAACTAACTTGTCTTGACCGAAAATATACAATAAAATGACCGGCAGACTGGATAAAACCAGCAACGCCATGATCAACGGCGTATTTATCGAATATTGCCCCTGATATTCCCAGATCGCAAGCGGCAGGGTGCGTGCGTCCTGAGACTGGGTAAGCACCATTGCAAATACAAACTCGTTCCATATTACTACCCCGTTATAAATTGCCAGAGTCGCAAGCCCCGATTTTGACAGAGGGAAGATTATCTTGAAAAATGTCGAGAATTTTCCGCAGCCGTCAATCTCGGCGGCTTCTTCCATCTCTTTGGAAATACCCTGCATAAACGATGTCAGGATGAAAATGGATATGGGCAGGTTAAAAGCCACATTGGGGCCGATAAGGGCGTAAGCCTTGTCATACATATTAAAACGAATAGTCATTATAAACACGGGAATAAGGGTAATGTGAATGGGAATGGACATGGCGGCGACAATGGCGGCGAATATTGGCCTGTTCAGCTTGAATTGCATCCGTGAAAGCGGGTAGGCGGCAAAAGCGCTCAGGAATAACAGCAATGTAAGGGAAACTGCAAGGACGAATATGCTGTTTAAGAAATATTGATAAAATCCGCCTTGCATGACGGTAACGTAATTCCTAAAATTTATCGACTTAGGCAGTTTGAAAAGACCGTCGGTAATAAATTCTCCCTGACTCTTGAAAGTGGTCATTATCTGAAACACAAAGGGCGCGCCGGTTATAACCAGCCACAGTACCGCAAAAAGCAATGCGAACAGCCAGAAAAAAGAAAAACGTTTCGGTTTCATTTTACGCATCCACTTTCCGGTTTATTGTACTGACAACGACAAGGGCCGTCAGCGTTATCAGAATAAACATTCCCGAAGCGATGGCGGCTCCGTAGCCCATGTTAAAACTGATGAAGGATGTCCTGTACATATACGTCGCCATGAGTTCCGTAGCCGCTCCTGGACCTCCGCCTGTCATAACATAGACAAGATCGAAATATTTAAGAGAGCCGATAATCGAAAGAGTTATTCCTGAGATAATTGTTGGCCTCAGCAGAGGCAGGGACACGCGCCAAAAATACTGGCTCCGCGTCGCCCCGTCTATGCTGGCCGCCTCAAAGAGTTCCACGGGTATTGTCCCGTAGGCGGCAAGATATAAAACCATATAAAAGGGAATGTATTGCCAGCAGACTACCCCAATGACGGTATATAGCGCGGCCTTTGGATTTCCCAACAGATCCACCCCAACGCCCCCAAACATTTTTGAAATTGACGCGAAAATCCCGCTGCCCGCGTCCAGTGAGTATTTAAAAAGCACGCCTATAGCCACGGATGAGAGCAGATAGGGAATAAACCATATAATTTTGAAAACAGTTCCCTTTTTTTCGGTAATGTCTAAAAAAGTGGCAAGCGCCATGGCAAAAGGAACTTGAAACAACAGTGACAAGAACATAATCTTCAGATTGTTGATAAAGGCGCTCCAAAAATAACCGTCCTTTATAAGTGCGATCCAGTTGGAAAGCCCCGTAAAAGTACGGCTGCGCCCCATACCGTTCCATTCCATCGTGCTTGTGATAAAAGTATCAATTATGGGATACGCGACATAAACAGCGAGAAAAATAAGAGCCGGCAATAGAAACACCGTTGCAGCGATACGGATCGCTCTCTGACGAACGCCGCGAAGTGAATCTGGTTTTCTGCCGGCCATTGGCTTACCTCTTTTTAAGATAAGCAGCCTGGGCATCTTGAAGTTTTTGCGCGGCGGCGCGTGGAGTTAAAGTTCCGCCGAAAATTTGCTGGCTGGTGACTTTATGAACTTCGGACACTTCAAAGGATAGTGACTGATCATACCAAAGTTGCAAATCAGGAGCCGATTGAATCTGGTTAAACAATTCTATCAGAATCGGGTCGGTCAGCTTTGCCCCTTTTACGGGAGGTATGCGCCCATCCTCCAGCGCGTCTTTTACCGCGACATCGTCAATCAGGCAGGTGATAAGCTCAAAAGCTTTTGCCTGATTTTTTGAAGACGCAGACACATGGTAGAAGTTATCCCCGATTGTGCCAAATGCCGTATTGGGATTTCCGGTTCCCTGCTCGTCTCTGGGGAATTTGAAGATGCCCATCTTGGCATGGAAAACGGGGCTTTCGTTAAGAGCCTGCATATTAAACCAGCTTCCCATAAAAACCATAGCGGCTTCTCCTCGGTAGATAGTCATACGCGCCTGGCCGGCATCCCAATCAAGACCGTTAAAACCTGTAATAAAATAGCCTTTCTTCACCCATTCCTGAATTTTTTCACCGGCGTAGATAAAAGCGGGATCCATGAAAGTGCCGGAACCGTCAACCGCCTTTTGAAACGGCTGAATTCCGCCTCGGCGGGTAGCAAGCGCCATATAATACATGGAGCCGGTCCACTGGGTTTTATTCGCAAGGGCGAAGGGGAAAATATTGTTCTTCTTTAGCGTGTCACAGACCGTTTCCAGTTCACTTATCGTTGTGGGTACCGCCAGCCTGTACTTTGAAAAAATTTCTTTATTATAGAATATCGTGCCAACCGCGACGTTATTTACGGGAACGCCCCAAATTTTTTCCTGATAGGTAGCCTGAGCAATCGCGGCATCCAGAAATTTCGCCTTGTAATTGTTGGCGTTCATATATGAGGTAATATCCGCAATCTGGTTGTTTCTGATAAATTCCTGCATAGGGCCGCCGCCCCATGAAAAGAAACAATCCGGCACCCGTCCCGACGCCAGGGCTATAGCCAGTTTCTGTTTGTAGGAATCGTTGGCAATCATAGTAATATTCACTTTGATGTCCGGGTTATTTTTTCTAAATCTCGCGACAGCGCGCCTGTAAATATCAGGGCCGTTTCCGTCTGTCGCGATTGACCATAGTTCCAGAGTTTGTCCCTTTTGGGCAAACGCCAGACTGACAACCGCAAACAGCATCAGAGCGGCAAGAATAAAGGGCTTTAAATATTTCATGCTTTCCTCCTGAAAATACGGCATATCCCGCTTATATTCCAGTATATCACAAAATTAAAATTTTTCAATAGAGATAAAACCTTAAAAACTGAATATTTAAGCTGCTAATTGATATTTTTTTTATACCGATAATATAAACATGAAAAAGGCATTTTCTTTTCCCGTGTTTATATGCGTTTTTATGGTAATTTTACCGCTTGCCATTAGCTGCTTAACTGCCCGTAAAAGCGCCCCAGAAGGCGAAACATCCCCAGTTTGGGGATTGTTAAAGAAAGGTGATGACAGCGCCAAATCATTTTTCCAAGGTGAAGTTGACGTTAATGCCGTTGATTCTGACGGAAGATCTCCCATTTTTTATGCGGTGGAAAAAAAAGATTCGGAGCTTGTAATCTTTTTCCTATCGCATGGAGCTAATCCAAATGTTGTTGATAGTGAAGGACAAACCCCTCTTGGACTCTGTTTTAAAAATAATGATCCAAAAACAGCGGGCGTGTTAGCCGCAAACGGAGCGGATATTCATAAATCCATACCATTATCAGATAACGCTACCCCAGCCGTTCTTGCGCTTGAAACAAACCCGGCAATTTTTACGGCAATTTTAAACCCCACGACAATAAATTCAACAGACTCTGACGGAAAAACCATTCTTCATAAAGCCGTTATTGTGGGTAATATGAACGCAGTAACGGAATTATTATCTGCCTCCACCTCTTCCACAGTCTTAATAAATAAAAAAGATAATGACGGTAAAAACGCGGTTGATTACGCCCTTGAACGGGCGGATTCCAGAACCCATATCGCTATAGCCGAACAATTAATATTAGCCGGCGGTTACTGTGATAATCCGGTATTTGCCTACTTTGGTCCCGCAGTCCGCAGCGCGAATTATAATATCCGCCGCAATGAGGGGCTTGCGCCGATTCATTACGCCGTAATGGATAACCATGCCGGCCTTGTAATATTCTTGCTTGAGAAAAATATAGACTTAAATATAAAAACCACATCAGGAGCGACCGCCCTTCATGAAGCCGTAAGAATTGGAAACATTGACATTATTTCCATGCTTGTTAACTCAGGAGCCGATGTCAATGCGATGGATGCCGGCGGAAATACCCCTCTTCATGTTGGAATTCCGCCTGACGCGTATTTGAATGTCTTAGCCTTGCTTGTTTCCAGAGGCGCCGATGTCAATCTTCGCGATGAACACGGCGATACGCCTCTTCATATTGCCGTTATGTTAAATCGATCTCCCGAATCCATTAAACTATTATTGAATTCAGGAGGGGACGTATACATCAGGAATATAAATGGAAAAACGCCGTTATACATCGCCGTTCAGGAACGCCGTACCTTGATAATTCCGCTTTTAATAGAATTTGGTTCGGAAATATTCGCATTTGACAATAATGGAGTAACGCCTTTTGACATCTCCGCAAAGGCAAATGACGGCACATATAATTTACTAATTACAAAAGAAACGGTTAATCAAAGGGACAGTTCGGGAAATACAATGCTTCATTCTGCGGTAATAAACCGCGCAAAATCCGAACAAATAGGACGGATACTTGACCAGAGGGCTTTAGTTGATTCAAGAAACAAAGACGGTGATACCGCTCTTCATATCGCCGTAAGGACTAATCAGAGGGAAATCGGCGAATATTTAATTGTTCGCGGGGCGAATGTTTTTTCACTTAACAGCGCGGGAGATAGCCCGCTTTCCCTTGCGTTAAAAACGGATAATATTCGGGAATGGATAATTAATTCCACAACCATTACCGCAAAAGACGGTTTAGGGAACAATATGCTTCATTATGCTTCTGAATGGGGGTTAAACAACGCTATTACAATAATTATAAGAAGCGGCATTTCCGTTGACACGCAAAACGCTACGGGGCAGACTCCTTTATTTTTAGCTACAAAATGCGACAGCCCTTCCACATTAAAAATTTTTATTGATAACAACGCCAATTTAAACATACGCGACAGTCAGGGTAATTCCGCTCTTCATGCCGCAGTACGCTGGAACGCCAATAATTCAATTTCATTTTTAATTTCATCGGGAATGGATATTAACGCCAATTCGTTAAACGGCAATACCCCTCTTCATGACGCGATTATTCTTAATTTGCCTGAAATTGTATCATTACTTATTACTCAGGGCGCCAATCTTGAATGCAGAAATATTGACGGTAACACTCCTTTAATGGAAGCCATAAGATGCGGAGTAATAACTTCAGTTGAAAAACTTGTCACAAACGGCGCCGATACAACATGCAGAAATACTAGGGGAGATACCCCCTTGCATATCGCTGTCGCGATGGAACGTATAGATATAGCAAATGTTTTGTTAAAAACAGGAGTTTCCATTCACGCCCGTAATACAAGAAACATTACTCCTTATCAGACGGCGTTAAGCATATCGCCAAAAATGGTATCAACCCTCTTAGAAAACAACAGAATTTTCATACCGGACGATTACGGCAATTCCGTCCTTCATATCGCGTTACTCGAAAGAACGTCAGATGAAATAATAAAAGCGATAATAAATCAAGGCGCGAGAATAAACGCCATTGACAACAACGGTAAAACTCCCCTGCGTTTGGCGCTTGATTTGGAGTTATGGCAAGCTGTAAAAATTATCGCCGATTCAGGCGCCGATCCGTTCTTTGTAGCGGCTGACAACAGGTCTCCCGCTGAAATCGCGTTTTCCAAAGGTGAAATTGCCATCAGGGCGGTTTTTTCAGGAAAAGCGATAAGCGACAAAGACAGTTCCGGCAATACAATTTTACATTATGCCGCAAGGTTAGGCGGCCCTGAAATAATTTCCCTTCTTCTTGAATTGGGCGCGAACAGAACCATAAAAAATATCTCCTCTGAAAGCCCCAATGATATTGCTTTAAGATGGAACCGCAGGGATAATTCCGAGTTGTTAAGATAGTACGCAAAATTTTCTCACAAAGATAACAAAGGGTTTGACAGACGCGGGATTTGAACCCACTACCTTCAGCTCCGGAGGCTGACGCTCTATCCAAGTGAGCTAGTCTGCCGTATTTTTTAATTTAACTTTTTGTTCGGCAAATGTCAATCGTTGGTGTCAAATACGGTTTTTCCAAGTTTTTGACGCGAAATGTCAACTGATAGTCGGTATTTTTCTAACGCTTCTTTCTCTCTTTCAAGTTCATTGAACGTGTAAATTGTTTTACCTTCTTTTATCTCTACTTGCGGATTTGAAATCGCGCCCATATCTTTTATTACCCTGTCTGCGGCTGACGCAAGATCATCGGGACGGCATTCCGATACGGAAGGATTAAACGCGCCCGCGTCAATTTTATTTGGGGAAGAAAATATTTTGCTAAAACTAAAACGTTTAAAATTTTTTAGCTTTATCTCATTGTTTTCTTTTTTTTCAATGAAAAAACGGACTGTGGGAATAATCCAAAACAAAAGGGAAAAAGCAAGCGGTATTATGCCTAAGACGGCTCTTATAATATTGTGAGGCTCATTCGTTATTTGTGAAAGAAAATAATGCGTATACGCGTAAAGCGAAGACGCGCTTTTATATTGAATCTCGCTTAATAATTGTCCCGCGTTAAAAGACTGATATAAGAAATATGAGCCAAATATTAAATTTACCGCGTTAATTACCGCAAACCAGCCGTTCATCGGCTTTTTATTATCAGAAAACGTTTTAAGCCTTTTTACGGGGGGAATTAATTCGTTTGATTTTCCCGTAACGGAACTTAAAAGCAGTTTGTCAAAACGGTAAACAATTGTTCCCTCTTCAGTTACTTCCGGGCTTCCTTCAAACTTCGATAAAAAAGAAAGAATATCCGTTTCCGCTTCAAGGCTGTTCATGCCTGTAAACGCCATGTATTCCGCAATGGAGATAACTCCCCTATTTGCCTGAATGTACGAAATAATCGCCTTGTATTCCTGATCTTCCCAATTTTTATTCGGGTCTTCTTCGCCAAAAACAAAAGAAAATACCGCCTTGTGCAATGGGCGCTTTTCGCTGTTTTGCCTGACATTTGGGCGCCCATATCCGTATCTTGGGCGGGTCAATTCCGAGTAAAACCATATCCGCCAAATAAGATTAAATAAGCCAAAGTTGACGGAGCCGCCGCTCCTGCGCCCTCCCCTGCCGCCTGATTTTCCCGCCGCGGATAAAAATACGCTTGCGAGCGCTAGCGCCATAAAAAGCATAAAGTATCCCACAAGCATCACTACTATCCAGATTTTAAATAAAAAAGCGCAAGATGTTTTAATAACGGCAAATATTTTTTTTGCAGTCTTTTTAAACACTGCTCCTAATCCCCTGTAACGGCTTGTAAAACCGTTTGGAAAATAATATAAAATTTCTCCAGATTCCGTTACCCGCAAATGCCCCGAATACTCATATGCCGCTTTTGGCAAAAGTTCGTTAACAACGGAAAGAGGCAGCGCCGTAGCCGCGCAAACATCCGCCGCGACAGCGCCTTTTCTTTTGCGTTTAAGGGTAGTGACAATTTTTTGGTATTCTATTGACATTGATTTATTCTAGCATGTTATTGAAAATAATTACCACTCGCGCGGGATAAACCCGTCAGGCATATCTATCTTCATTGTGTCGCCGGATTGCTCTATCACGTACAAGCCATTTTGCCAAATATATTTTTGTTTTTCCTTGTTACTGTCCGCTACGGCAATAGCTCCAAGAAATTTACGTTTATCATGTCTTTTATCCGCAGCTTTACGCAATATTCCCATCATAAATAGGTCTTACAAGATAATCCGAAATATTTCCAAAATTACACTCAAATTCTTTAAATATTTCCTCGTTAATTTCCTCTATCCATTTAACTTCTTAATCAAAAGTTTCCTCATTATTTGATATTCCAGTTGTATTATCCGAAAGGTCTATGTCTTTCTTATCTTTTTTTGATATATATTGTTTACCTCATCGCGTTGTTCAAGAATACCCGCTCTGTCTACTTTAGCCGTTTGGCGACTTCTTGTAAAACTTTTTTCACAAAAAAAGCGTCTCACACATGGAAGCCGCTAATTAATGTCCCGTTAATTCTTAAAAATTAATAAAAAATCTTTTGGTGAAATTATTGTTTCTTCTTTGGGAAAATGTTTTTTATTGCCGGTAATTAAATATTCCGCTTTACCGGTCTTATATACTTCATAAAATTTCTTGTCTGTTTCATCTGTAAATTTCTTGTTAATATAATCAGAAATAATTAATTCACCTTCATGTTTAAAAAAATTAATCAAATCATCTATTATTTCTTTAGGAAAACCAAATTCTTTTCTTGACAATACATCAATATATTCAAAGATAATTCTGTTATCATACAGTATTCTTAGGTCTCCTTTTAATGTCAACGACAATATTTTTGACGGAATTCCGCTTGTATTCATTAATGCGGAAACAATTACATTTGTATCGACTACGACTCGCATCCTTTATTTTTCCTCATTTCTCTTGTCTCTTTTATTATTGCGTTTATTTCTTTAAGCGTCATTTTATCATTACCTAAAGAAACAGATATTTCCTGCATTTTCTTTACCGCGTTTATCGCCTTTGCTCTTCTGACCGCTGAAACCGTATCTTCCAATGTCTCGTCGCTTAATGGCGTTAATAAGGCTATCGGTTTCCCGTTATGTGTAATAATCATTTCTTGTTCATTAGGCAATCTTTTCCAAATAGCGGCCGGGGAAGTCCTAAAATCTCTTACTGTAACGAATTTCATAAATATTCTCCTGTTTACTATTATTCATAAGTGTACCAAATTGTCACACGATTGTCAACAATATTAGTCTGAATGTAAAACGTTTATATTATCGTCCCAATGAATCCAGTCTTTAGCCATTTTTCTGACATTCCCTCTGTTTTCTTTTTTTACCGGATTCTTTCCTGTTATTTTGTTTAGAGCAATAAACAGATGGGCATTTTCTGTTCTTAATTTATTTATAATAAATGGAACAGCATCGTTGCCAAGTTGAATAATTTTTTCGTGATTACTATCTGTTGAATTGCCAATAAATGAATCGAATTTTGTCTGAGCGCGCCATTGCGTGTATAGCTCTTCAAAGACATTCCCAATATTAACAGCAATATCATCTGTTTCTAAGGAATATTTCGTGTCGTTTTTCTCTTTCTCTGTGAATGGATACGCATCATTAGTTTTATTTTTATATCTTTTTAAAAAATAGTATAATTTACTGAGTCTAGAAAGAGTAATATCAATATTGGAATTTCTTTGATAGAATTTATTCCTTGTTGTTAATTTTTGCAAATCTTTCATATAATGACAGTTTCTTGCATTTCTTAGAAAAAAATATTTATGTAATGTATTACGTAATTCATTATAAGGAATAAACATTAGCATAGCTTTTATTGCGCTTATTAATCTTTTTACTTCATAATATGAAGCATCCATTCTTTTTTCATGGCTGGAATTAGTATGATTTTCTTCAATCATTGATGTTTTTTTTTGAAATGCTTTTTCTTACAAGCCATGATTTGTTATACATATTAAGAACAAAATACTATATTTTACGGAATATATCAATATTAAAGTTAAATAATATTTTAATAAAAGATAAAATAATACTCAAAAAACGTTGTTTTGTCCCCCTTCGTCTGGTTCGTTGTAAAAAAAAGCGGCTCCCATACGGAAGCCGCCTTTCTATTTATTGCCGTTTTCCCTATTCCGAGTTTATCCCCGGCCAGCGCGTGTAATTGGTATCATCAAAAGGAGCAACCGTAGGCCTGTTATGGAAAGTATCGGAAAAGCTCATTCCATACAAACCTGCCCAATCATTTGCCGTGTCGCACCAACGGTGTTTGCCAGGATAGATGGGGTACTTGTCTTTGTGTGAAGTCCAACCGGATCTTTGATATGCCGATCCTATCGGACCGTACTGCCACGCTTGATTCGCCGATGAACTAGCGTCTTTCCCCCTTATAAAGTCCACATAAGCGGTTGTGTTAATTTCCCATGTTACAAACTTCCATATTGATTGATTCATGTTATTGCTGGTTGCTTCCGTCAGAGTCATCAGCCTTATGCCAGCCCGTTTATTGGTAAAATCGCCGCTCCAGTTATCTTCCCATGTAAAGGGGAAACCGGGTATGGAAGAAGAGCCTATGGCGTCTCCGCCGCGTATCCAGACTTGATCGCCTGATTCAAGAAGAGATTCACCGCCATTTTCACCTATTGTTATTGGTCCCGGATTGTAAGGGTTAGTATTAGCATTGCGGCGCAGTTGGTAGGTAATAACCGTGCGGTAGGCTTTTTCTTCCGTTACGGCGCTGTATGCATAGGGGGTCGCTCCTGACCTTGCCTTTGCTAATACCCACCATTGGTATCCCTGATAATTACTGTCGCCCAGAGTTATTTGGGTACTGTAAGTATAATCAAACACCGCTTCCGCCGCTACATTCGTAGGTCGGGTTGCTCCGTTGGCCGTATCCTGAGGACCGTTAATATTAACCGCAGGATAACCGTTAGCGCCACTTGCAGTGGTAGAAAGACCAGTGCCCCAGTTACGGGCGGTTACATCGGCATTATTGCTGTTTTTGTATGTGGTAGCGACATAAGTTATAGTCGCGTTCGGAGTACGGCAGTCCATTCGCGCGTAAGACTGTAACGGCTGTACTGCAACAAGCCTGGGTTGGGCAAGAGAGTAGCTATTGCTAACAGTTATCGTATCCTGTGTTTTTCTGATTCTGACAAACGGCTTGGCGATGCCTCGCAGGGCTATAGCTGTCGCGCCTGTATAATTCCCTTCCGCCGAAACGTTACCCAAGTTGTCTGCAACAAGGCCGGCCGGATATGTAATTTCATAGCTTGCTCCGGGAACCTGCGGCGCGCTGGAACCTGTAAGCCGTATATTCAGAGTTTTACCGTCTCCGCTTATCGTAACAGCCTGCGAGTTAACATTAATGCTGATCGCTTCAGCGTTACGGAACGCGGAAATGAACGCGGACGGTATAAAAGCATCGCCGGTAAAAGCGGAGTCATTACCGGTAACATTGCTGTCGGGATTATAATTGTACTGCAAAATATACTTGGTAGTGGTATCCGATGAGCCTGTCGCATTGTCATAGCCATTTGTCCCTTTGATATAATACTTGTCAATATCCGCGCTTAATGTACTATTACCCTTAAACCTGTTGTACTGCGATTCTGTCAGGACTGCGGGCATGCGGTACGCTGAATTTCCGCTTCCGGCAATTTGCTGGATGGTTATAGTACCTGACCCCTTGGTAATAGCGCGGTTAAACTGTATCTTCAGAGTTGTCCAGTAAGAGCCGTCATCGGAACGTATCCCATGGAAGTCGGCGCTTGACTCCGCTCCATAGTCCTCCTCAAACCCGGGCGTGGTGTTTGTAAGATCCCCCGTTTCCACCGTAAATTGTTTGGTCGATTCCAGTTTTGGACTCACATTTGACATATTAATTAAACTGCTTACATTTACCCCATTGCCCACGGCAGTGCCATCCCAAGCGGTAATGCCGGAAATTGCGCCAATGTCCAGATAAGCTCCGTCCGACATTTTATCGCCGGTTTTCGACACGCTGTCAAATCCTACCGTATAGGTAAAGGTGAGCGAATTTACGGCTCCGCCGGGTATGCTAGTGGGAGTTATGTTAATCGGATTGTTATTGTAAGCCACAACGTTTTGCAATGTAATTTGCGGAGTTGGTGTTGCCGCGATACAGATATTTTTCCTAAAATACACCGTAAACGCGATTTGGTTGCCGTTGCTGCTCCCAGCCACATTGGTATAGGTTCCGTTAGCGTTAGTTGAACTTATACGGGAAATAAGCGTGCCGGGGTCCCAATAAAAGGTTATTGGCGACGTTAAATCTGAACGGTTCCCCGCCGCGTCTATCTGGCGCGCTATTAATGTGTTGTCACCGATTTTGGTAAGACTAAACGGAGTATTGTCCGTATTAGGGGCTTTTACCCAATTTTTGCCGTTGTCTAAAGAATATTCAATTCCACCTGAATATTTATACGCCGTACCTGATCTCTCTATCGCAAGCCATAAATTATTCTGGTAGACGTTGGAAAGATCTCTGTTATTAGATGTTGACAAGCCTTGATTTGTAATGCCGCTTACATTTTGTAAAATAACATTAGCGTCATTTGCCGTTTCATTAGCGGTAAGAACCCGTACCGTGGGAGGCGAAGGGTTAAGCGTTTCGATATATATGCCGGAAAGCGTTCTGTTGCCTCCTGAATAAGTAAACTCATTTCCCGCAATATCGGTAATGATTCCGCTTAAGCCCGATACGACAACCTCGTTTCCGTTTGTCGTATCACCTGGTTTTATTATGCTGTACATAAAAGTAATATCACTGCCGTTTACCCTTACGTCTTTCGCGTCCGCGCTTGTTTGAACGGTATTATTTGCTCCGTTGGTAACATTTAAGGTAAGGCACGGAACGTTTGGCGGGTCTGATTGTTTCGCAACCGGTATTGTTACAGCTTTATTAAATTTAACGGTAATATAAATATCGCCGGAATTGTGATAACCGGCATCGGATGATGTAACGGATGTTATGGAAGGAACAGCCGTATCTATTTCAATGTGTTTTCCAGCCGTCAGGGTAAACTGATAATCAGGATCAGTCGAGGTAGTAGTAATAGGCAGGGTGCGCAAATAGTAACCTTCGGCTTCTTTGGTGTTGCCGTCATATGAAACGCCGCCTTTTTTAGCCATTGTTATGCGAACTTCTTCATATCCGTCTACTCCTAATGATCCTCTTGACCAAGAGAATGGATAATTAATGGTATTATATGGTATAGACTCGTTAGCAACGCCGTTAAAATAAATTCCTATAACATTTAAATAGTTATCGGCTATGGCGTTTTGACCTGCGCCTACGGTATAGGTAAAGTATTGGCGGCTGTTTTGGTTTTCCTGCCCGTCTTTATAAACGGCACGCGCTGTATTACCGCCCGCACTACTAAGAATAAGTTCAGGCTTATTGCCGCTGGTTGTTAATCTGACCGACTTGCTGAATTCAAGGAAAATGTCAATTTGTTTTCCCACCGTGTATATGCCGTCATCTATTTCACTTGAAATGCGCATAAGCCTTAAATTGTCGCTTTCTATTAGCCATGAACAGCCCGCTTCAGCTACGTTTCCGCCTATGTCTTTAACGCTCGCTCCGATTACCAGAGTGTCTTTAAGCGCGGACAGCGCGATCTGCCCTTCTCCGCCGGGGGTATCTTTTACCGTAGCCGTTATTGTCCATGTTCCCGTAGTCTTGTCAGCATTTGAGGTTAAAACAGGAAACGGTAATCCTTGATTATTTACGTTAATATTAAAATTTGTCTTAAAGTAATCATTTATAGACAAAATCTCAAGAGAATCTTCCCTCCATGTTCCGTTAATGGTTATCGTATTGCCGTCTCTAAACTTGGGGATTACCGCGTATTCGTTAGGTATAAAAGGATTATCAATGCCGATTATTGTCATATTTGTAATTTTAATATCCGGCGCCAGAGTGTCGCCCTGCGGAGCGTAAGTTATTATCGTGCACTTTCCATCGGGGTTTTGCGCCCTCAGCAGGAATATCTGGCTTTTTAACGGCTGTTTATTAGCGGCAATGTTTAAATCATCGGTAAGATCGATTACTTGTGAATAGGTAAAACGTCTGCGGTTTGTCACATTGTCCACGGGCGGGACATCCGGTTTAAGGTTAAGCATCCACAATCTGTTTAGATGATTGCGATCATAGGCATCGTTCGCATTTTCCAGCTCGGAAGCGCCGGCAGAAAGATTTAACGCTTTTTTCCAGCCTACGTAGTCTTTGTCGCGAAAATAGGCAAGCTGGCTCATTGCCGCGAAATCCTTCGACTCAGGATTAATCCAAACCATGCACAGGGACACTACGTTAGTAGCGTCGCTTACGCCGCCGTGAATCGTAATTTTGTTGTTTGTTATGTCAAGGAAAAGAGGATCAGTCGCGGCAGGGAACGGGCCTTCGGTAAAATCAGGGAAGGTAATGTCGTGCACCCTGAAAAGCATCGTATATTTCTCGCTTGGCTTGTCCTGAGAGCTGAAAGCCTCGGCAGTGAAAACATAATAGCCCGTAAGCGGCGGCACTTTTATTTCCCATGGGAAAATGGTTGAATAGGTTCCGCCATAAGCCGTGTTCGATTTGACTATGTTTTCTTGTTTTTCTTCGTCTATAAACACGTCTTCAAAAGGATGGGTTTCCGGCCTATTAAGCTTGTTGCCCGATATGTCGCACTTATATAGGGAGTATTTAACTTCCTTAACGCCGTGCTCCTGGAAGGCTGTGGCTTTAACGCTTCTGCCTGGGTAAACCGTAAACACGTCTTTTTCAATGTAATCGGCAAAAGGATTATTCTCGTCAACGGCGACCTGCTTGTCATAATAATTATCCGGCGGCTCTATGCCTTCCGTAAAAACAATCCATGGGGAATTCGCCCTTGGCCATGAAATAAAATAGCCTAGCGTTTTTTCCTGATTCGGATTTCCCGCCGCGTCATAGCAGACCGCGACTACTTTTACCGTCATTTTTTCCGATACGGGGTTTTTTAATTCCCCGCCTTCATCGTAGATACCGGGTTCGTCATAAAGATCGGGAACCGTTACAGCCCCGTTCAGCCTGACATAATCATTCGGATTAGCGCCGGCTGGGGGAGGAGGAAGGTTTTTGTAATAACGGAAAATGTAATTTTCGGGAAGAGGGGTTTCGGGGGCGTTGTCTATCTCGGTATTATACGGATAAAAGCTTATGTTTATCGACCAGACGTCATTCGCGTCTTCTATCTGCCATTTAAGGGGGAATTCTTGCGTGATGAATTTGCCCAAATAAGACGGATCCTTCCATTCGTCGCTTGAATCCGGCATAGCGTCAAATTTTTTAAAATCTTCGTCCGTTTGATACGCGTATTTGCCGTAAAGGTAAGGATTAGTAATAATCACTTTGGGCGGGTCAATATCGACTATCAGGACAAGCGCTTTAAATGAATTGTCGTCCGACATTCCGCCCTTATCCCACGCCTGAACGTTAAATGTAACCTCGCCTTCGGCAGAGAGTTGTCCGTCAATGACCATGTCGATGGTAATCTTCCATGTTACGAACTTATCCCCAACCCATGACGCGCCCGTTAAAGGCGACCATGTAGCGCCGTCATTGTCGGAAACTTCCCATGCGCCTTTTTTATAACGCCACTGGCGCGGAAAATTCTGATTGTCTTTAACGGCGGTTATCAGCAATATGTCAACAACGGATTCGTCCTGAACTGTCCCTTCTATGTCAAACCGCACTGGAACCGACTGCCTTTGCGCAGGGGAAACTATTGTAACGACCGGCCCTAAAAGATCAAGTTTAGTTCCAAGCGATATGGGATTTTCGCAGGAAAAGAACATTGATGCCGCGAATATGCTTAATAAAACCGCAAATATTTTTATCTTTGTTTTCATGTTCTTCCTCCTAACTATTTGTCAAGTCATAAGCATAGGTTAAATCGCCATAACCTACGGTTAGGTAATTATTTACCTCGCCGGCATTTTGATGAGTACCGTTGCCGCCCCAATACAGAAGATACCATTCGCAGACTATTTCCGTGCTTACCCAATAGAATTGCGTTCTGGTATTTGTTAATGTAGTACCTTCACTAGTTCCAGGAGTCCCGTTTGTGGTCTGGTTATAAAACACTTTAATAAAACGCCTGTCTCCTGTTTCTGCGGCATCCCGTACAGGGAAGCCCGCGACAGACGGCATACCGTTTTTAATATTAGAGCCTTCTATCACAAGGTAATTATTGCCTTTATTAGCCGAAAAATTCAAAGCAACGACGGTTCTATAGATTCCTTCATATCCTTTTGCGCTTTGTCCGTTCTTTTCAGCCTGCGCGGCGACATAGCTCTTGTTGGATTCAAGCGGGTCAAAGGTAAGAACGCCCTGATATCCGTTAGATGATTGTGATAATGTAATGCCGTCTAACTCGCTTGCCGTTAAATCCCTGTTATACGATCTAAACATTCTTAAGTCGCGTTTTACGGACGTGCGTGATTCGGATATGCCGTTTTTTGTAATAACAGTATAGGTTTGACTGGTGTTAGTACCACTATTTGATCTTCGTATAATGTTGTTCAATACCCATGTGCCAGCGGTATTGGCGGCTGCGGCAGTCCAGTTCATGGCGTTGACTGATGTAGCGTCCGTATTGGCAGCGAGAACAGTGCCGCTCCATGCGCCTTTAGCCGCGCGCGAGTAAGTAATATCCGTGGTACCGCCATTCGTTACTCCTTTGGAAATTCCGACCGTCATTGTTACGCCCAGGCTTTCGCTTTCCACGCGGTAATGCACGGTGTTAAAATTGCCAATGCCCCAACCGTTATTATCGTTTACAGCAGTGGACACGTCCCATGGTGTTGTATTCGCCGGGTTTGCATACGCTCCGGTTCCACTGTTACCGGTTGGACTGGTTTGCCAGTTGGCTGTCCTCGCGTCGTAACTTCTGCGGTTTACGCGTATTACTGGCGGCTGTACGCCGGGACTTGTAAAGATGTAAGCGTCTGCTGTTCCCTCTACGGCAGAATTCCCCGCCATATCGGTAAAAGCGCCCGCCGGATAAGTTACGTCCCATTCCAGACCTTTCAGCAAAGGCTCATTCAGGTTAATGGTAACTTCACTGCCGCTTATGCTTGTACTTGAAACGTCAATTTCCTGCCAGCGGAATTTTGCTTTAGTAAGAACGCCTCTGATACGGCTGACGGCGCTGTTGGCAGTCGTGTCGTTTATAACGTATTGGTAATCAAGCACCCATTTTGTCGCCGTGTCGGGGATCATGTAGCCCGTGGCGGTATCAGGAGCGTTAGTGCCGCTTGTAACATTAGCGCCTGTATAATTTCCCGAATAGCCGCGTCCTGCAACCAATCCCTGGGTCGTTTTTTTGTACGGACCGGCGCTCTGGCCTGTTCTGGCGTTAAGAGTATGACTGCTCATGCTGTCACCTTGCAGCAGATACCCTCGGTCAGTAGAATCCAAAGAGCTGTTATTGTAAATATCGTAGAAGCTGGAAATATAAGTTTTTGCCCCATAAGTGGGATTCCTTGTTCCGTCTGTTCCGAGATAATACCCTTCGTCTTCAAACACGGGCGGAATGGAGTAATTACCGTGCGGTTTTACCGTAATGGCTCCACTGCCTTTCATTACCGGTTCGCTGAATGTAAGTTTTATTTGCGTAATTGCGCCGTTTCCTGAAGGAGTTACGCTTGGATCCGGAGTTCTTCCGCTAACAGACGGCAGAATCGCGTCTACCCTTATGCCAGCCGCAAGATTGGGGCAGTTATTTGAGTAACTGTTGGGGAAATTAAAATTATTAGTTGTATAGTTACCTGATCCGGTAGGGCCTGTATTGCCGAATTTATCTGAAAGCCCAGTTAACGTTACGGCGGAAATATACAGGCCGTCCCGCATTTCCTTTCCTGTAATGCCAGACCAGTAAAATGTAATTGTAGTACCGCTCGCGTTATTCGCCATATTTGTGGTAAGGGTTTGAGTTTCATTAGGATCTGCCGTAGCGGTATTTCTGTTTCTAACAGTTATTGTTACATTATCGCGGTTGTTTACGGTAACCGTTTCGGCGAAATTCAAGTTAAACGTTAAGTTGCTTCCCGCTTTATAATAGCCGTTAGCCTGTACGGCGTTTACCGAAACAAGTTGTGGGAAAGAGCCTTCTACCTCTATTTTTCTAAAGACGGAAGGGCCTTCGTTCCCCGCCCTGTCCATGTAACGGGTTCTTATCGTGTGTGCGCCGCCTTTTACGAAAATAGGCGCAGAGTAGGTTTCCCATGACACGCCGTTATCAAGCGAGTACTGCTTGGTGTCTTCCCACGCGGCAAAGGCTGTCGCAGTGGAATCGGGTATAACCAGATTAGGTTGATTAACATAATACTTTGTACCTGACTCGGATAAAGATGAGATCAACGCGCCGTCCAATGTCGCCGCAGGAGCGTCAGGGACTTTTTGTTTAATGTAATAATTGTCGGTAGCCCAAGGAATCGGTGCAGGAGGAGTAGTCACTATATTTATTGTGTTAATTGAATTACCAACATCATCCAGTATGACTTCCGATGAAGAGAAGGATATATCAGTCAGTTTTCCATCATAAGAAATATTACTTTCAGGAATTATTGGAAGACTGAATACAAGCTGATTGCCGATGCCGGGCCTTTGATATTTAAAAGGTTGATTAAATGGCCCGCGCCGGGTGTTGCTTGAATCTAGTATATAGAATCGGAGTGTCGGATTTATAGGAATGTTAGCTCTGATAGGCTTGTCAGCTTCAATAGTTAATTCAATTGTTTCCCCAGTTTTAAAATAGTAATTGTTAGCAGTATTAGCGTTTTTCCCGCCCATGATGATTGATTTTACCACAGGGCGTACACCGTCAAGAGTAATGTTTTTCTTTTCTTGTAAGGTATTCGCTTTGGTTTGCCAGTTGGGCATTGTTACGGACTCGTTTTTATAACCGGGAACAAAGGCGGGGTCATTACGGATATAATCCATGATTTTCGCGTTATACAGCATAATAGGACGGTTATATTCTTCAGTAGGATCGTCATAAGGCATTCCTTCATACGTTGTTTCAAGTTGTCCTATAAAATTTTCACGTACATTAAATTTAAAATCAAGAGACAATGAAGGGTTGGCGTAGGTTGGAGGATCCTCGCATCTGATACGTTCATATCTGTATTCATCCTCTCCTTTAAATTTGTAACGCACATTAAGATAAGGTCTTACGGGACCTGACTGCGAGGTTCCTTCTTCCACATATATCTGGCTGGAAAAATTAGCCTTAAGGATAATGTCTGTGTTTATGCCGTAAGTTCCGTTTTGAGTCGTCGTGGTTATATTTTCCAACCGCGCCGCGTTTGTAACCGCTATCGTGCGCTGTACGCGCGCAACGTTGCCCAATTTGTCCGTAGCTTCAAAAAGGAACGTTCTTTGCGTAACGTCGGGATAATATTCGCAGAAACTAAGCGCTTCGTCCGTTATGCTATAATCGCTTCCGATAAAAATATCTTTGCCCACTTCAAAGGTAATGTCCTTCATACTTATGGTTTTAACGGCGATATCCCCCGTCTTTGCCGCGTTTACCCAGTATTTTACGATTGTTCCGCGCGGATATATCTGGAACGGAATGGTTTTGTCGTCCGGGGTTAGCGTTCTTACGCCCTTTAAGAAACCGTATGCCGTATTATTATACGTATTAAGAGCGTTATAATACGCGTCTGTAGGTATTCCCGTACCGACATCTATGTTTCCAGTTTTATTGGGGTCGGGCAAGCCGTTAGCGCCGCCAATTGTACCGGGCAGGGATTCATTTGCGTATATGTTTGTAATGTCGTAAATTGACAAGTCTGGCGGAGTTTTCATGCCCAATAGCCGAAGTTGCCTGAATACCTGATGTCCCATGTTGTCTTCCGCATAGAAGATAAAAAGCTTCGTCTCGTTTTCAAGGTTGCCGTTATATTTAAAATTATCGGTAGCGGGTTTTATGTCGTCAGAACCGCCCAAAACGTTGAATTTTTTAATAAAGCTCTGTTTTTTATAAACGCTTGTGTCAATATCTTCCTTGCCTTCATTTTTAAAGTCTCCCTTTTCAGACGCGCCGCCTTCAACAAATTCCCAGTGTTGTACGCCTTCAAGTTTAGGATTATCGCCAAAGCTGACAGGATAGCCTACATTTATTTTGCCTGTTTCGTCTAAACCGCGAAGGGCATTTTGTACAGCCGGAATCCATTTGTCGGCGTTGTCCGGCATTCCGTAAGGAATCCACGCCATGCGGAATTTTACTACGCTGTTATTTCCGGAAGCGTTTTCGCGCAGGGTGTATCCTACAATGTTAAAAGATTCGCCGTTTATAAGCGGCGTGGGGAAAGTATTTTCTTCCGGACAGAAATCTTTAGGATTGCCCGATTTATCTGTTTTCGTCGTGTCAAACACAATCAAGGGGGCGTTTTCGTCTATTACCTGAACACGCAAGATTCTTCCCGCCCATCCGTTTTTGTTTGTAAATTCGGGGCCTTTCCCGTCATGCGGAGCGAGTTTTTTGTCGGCGGTCAGGGTAAACAGCACAAACTCGCCGTAATCTTCTTCCTGGTTGCCTGTCGGAATATATACAAGTTTTTCGTCCAGTTTCTTGCCTTCAATTTGTTCGGCGATAATCGCGTCTTTGGAAGTGTCACCGTGTCTCTCCGCGTCAAATCTCCAGTTATAAACGGTTCCCCCTCCCCTAAGCTTGTCTTTCAACCATTCAAGTTTTTGCTCGTCGCTGTACTCTGAAGGAATCTTGATGTCGCCTGAACACACGGCGTTTAACCCTTCCCACTGTTCGTATGTAAGAAGTCCGGCGTAAGCCCAGTCAATGGAATCATCGTCATAAAAGTCAATTGGCAAAGGAGTGCCGCGCGATATGATGGTTCCGATGGCGGGGTCAAGAATTCCTTTGGGGTTGTCAGATTTCGCGAACAGGCAGATGCATCCCTCGTCTTCCTCTACGGGAATGTTTTCATTGTCGCACTTGTCTATAGCTTTTATAACTACGCGGTAGTAGTAACGCTTGCCTTCGCCGTAATAATCAGTCTTATAACTTGTGCCCCATTTTGTTACGCCCGCGTTAATAATATCGTCTTCTTTAATTGTCCAGCGCGGGAAATAATTTGTGTAATTTTCATCGACAGATAACGAAAGCAATATGGTATTTGATTTGCTTCCATCGGTAACGTCGTAGAAGTCAAGCGATATTATTTCTATTTTTGTTTCTTCGTCGTTAACTACGCCGCTCAGATAAAACCAGCCGTTCTGGTATCTGTACAGTTCGTCTTTTTTCTCCCCGCTAGGGTCGGTCGTCTCAAGATTTTTTAAATCTCTTAAAGGTTCAAGCCTTGATATTCTTGTGTCCGTGCGCTGGATGGTAATGTTATCCACAACAGGCGGCCTTATGTCTATTATCATCGTAACAAAGGCGATTGAAGGCTCGCCTGAATTTCCCGCCTTGTCATACGCTACAATCTTTCCAACAATTTTTTCCCCATTCTGTTCCTCGGTAAATTCCAAATCAATTCGCCAGTTGTTTCCGTCTATTTTAACCGGAAACAGTTCTTTTTCCGTAACCGAATTTATAAATATGACGCGGTCTACCACTTCATTGTCCGTAACGGTTCCCGAAAGTATTGATCCATCCCGCACATAGTATGGGCTTGGAACCGGATCCAACGTTAAAACGGGCGGTTCAAAGTCCACCTGCTTGCCCATTCCCATAGGGCTTTCACAAGTTATAAAAAAGGAAATAGCTATCAAAACTATAAAAACGGCTTTGATAATTGATTTCATAACACCCCCCTTACAGAACGCCAATTTGGATTAAACCGCATATATCCTCCTATCCACATTCGGATGTTAGGTGACATAAAACCTTCTTAAGAAGTTAAGAAGAAACCATGAAAAGAAAAATCAATTAAAGGAACCTATAATGTTGACACATTACTATTATAATTATACATTTTCTTTACCATAAAATCAAATTTTTTTTTAAATACTTCATTTCGTATACGCTATATATAGCGTAGTTATATAACAATAACCCCATGTATAGTGCCGTGATGTTAGTATTTAGAAATATTTAATAATATTCTGTTACTACTAATCCTGTTATAATTCATTATGGTTATAACAACGGTAATACCTCTACTACAGCTAACAGTACGCCGTGGACAGGTAATATCCCACGCTAACGCGATTGCACGAGGATACGGCACTCACGTTGATCTGGCTCGAATTTTTATCCAAATTAGAGCTTATCTGGTTTTTTGTGACCTCTTCAGTAAAAGTAAAAAAAAGAGGCTGCCATCGCGGCAGCCCATTTTCATTCCTAGAAATTTCTAGAATATGTAAATTCTTAATCCCATCATTACGTGAGGAATCATTATCTTTATGCCCATTTGGCTGGCTTTTACGTCGGTAGGCACGAACCAAAGCTGTCCTTCCGTAAACAAGCTGAATGTCCTAAAAGCTTTTTTCTTTGGAATGGTTACCTTTGGAAATTCTATTTGCAATAACAACGCGCTTAGCCAAGTGGATTCGCCGCTCTGGGTGTAATACACGAGTTCTCCATCTTTATTCGGCGAATAATCCGGATTCTCCTTGTTTAAGAAATTAAACAGGGAGAAATTAGCGCCTATGGAGAACGAAGCGTAAAGCCAGTCAAAGTCAGGTCCCCATACCGAGCCAAGAGGCAATGTGTAAACATTTGCAAGTATCTTAAGGCCAATGACGTCTCCGCCGTAACGAACCGGGCCTTCACCGCCAAGAGCATCGTACAGTTCTTGTGTCAGGAATCCGTACTGTCCCTGAATTTTTACATTGTCGTCAAAGAAGCTTAACCCAAAGCCAAAATCAGTATATGTCGCGCCCCCGGCGAATGGCATTGACGGCGCCCATTCTTGAATGCCGTTAGAAACGGCAAGCTGCCTATAGAACGGCGGAATTACGCCTTCAATATAAAGTCCTTGCAGGAAACCAGGCACTTCATAAGCGGCTTTGTCTCCGGCGCGGAGGTGGTAAGTAAGGCTTACAAGCTCAATGTCGTCAGTCGCTGACGCTGAATAAGCGATTTTCTGATTGTATCTGCTTCCAGCTTCAGGCGAAATAAGGCGGATTTCCGGTTTTGTCTTGTCAACTTGTACTAACATTCTTGTCAGCGCGAATTCGCCGTTTTTCATTGTTGTTCTTACAACAATATAATGGTAACCTTCCGCCATTTCTCCGTCTTCTAATCTGTAACGGTAATCAATATTTTTTGCCGAAGCCTTGCTTGTCATTATAAACGATCTTCCGTTATCAAAACTTATTTCCGTAAATTTAGGAGTTTTTGCCAAGATTCTTGCTTTAACCGCCTTTTCAGCAGTTTTATCTTTAAGCAGTTCCTGGTCTTCTTCCGATAAAACATATCCCGTGCGCCCGTACAGATACGGCCTTTCATAAGCGAATTTCCCAAATGTAAAGCTTTCCAGATCTATCGTTACCCATGGACCGCCGTCCCTGTAAATTAAATTGTAAGGCCGCGATGATACGAGAGTCGGGCCTCCAAAATTGCTGTTTACCGTAATGGCGTTTACTCCGGCATTGAGTTTTTCGCCGTCCATTTTAAATACGAAATAACCGGAATCGTCAACAGGAACAGTATCCAAATCATTTCCGTTTATTTTTATCGTTACCGTCCCCGCAGGATTCGCGCCTCCGGCAAAACCGTACAGGTTAAACTCTCCGCTTGTTTCTTCATTTTCAAGCGGGTAAAGGATTTCTATATAGTTTCTGTACGTCTGCCGCGCCATTTGTACGTTACGCGAAAGACGGGTCATATTCCCGGCCCTGTCAGTTGCGATAATCGCGACATTGTACTGCCCGTCCGCCATTGCGGCGATATCAATGTTTTCCCTTATCATTGAGCTTAAATCAAGTTTCCTTAACCTTAAATTGGCGGGAATTGTAAACCCGTCAAGGCTTCTTAGCTCAATGCTTACTTCCTTCAAATTGGGATCCAATATGCGGCCCATTACCGAAATATTACCAACGGTGATTGAACCGTCTCCAGGGCTGTCCAGTATAATTTCAGGCTGAGTATTGTCAACATTGATCATAAACGCGTAAGTCGCCGGTATATCGTATCTGTCATATACTTTTATAAATACAACGTGCGGACCGTCTTTTAATATCGTAGTGTTAAACTGATACGACCACTGAATTGTCTCCGCCGCAGTTCCATAATTTCCTTTTACGAAGTTAAACGAATTTCCGTTATCAATGGAAGCTCTTACATCCCTGATGCCGTTCTTGTCAGAAGCCGTCCCTCTAATTTCAATCCCTTCCTTTAACACGGTGTCATAAAGAGGATATGTCATCGTAGCGGTAGGTTCGTTTAACGATACGCGGAAAACTCGAGTAACGGGCTGGCTTTTTACGCCGTAAATATCTTCGGCAATTACCGATATTGTATGGTCGTTATCTGTCAGCGTGGACAGGGCTACGGGAATTGAAAAACCGTATTCGGCATCCTCGGTTTGCCACTGATTATTGTCTATTTTCCACTGATAATTTTTCACTCCGTCGTCATCGAACATTACGCCGGAAACTATGAAATCATTTGTAATTACCTCGTTTTCTATAGGCAGGATTATTTGCACGATGGGAACGTCCATTTCCTGATCAATTACAAATAGCCATGTATTGACTTCGCTTGAATTGCCGGCTTTATCCGTAAATATAAAACGCATGTTTTTATCAAGGGGCATTTCCAGCGAATCCATCAATACCTCGAAGAACCTTGGAGCGTAATCTTTTTCCCATTGATTATCGTTAAAAATCTCTTTCACCTGATTTGTGGTGGATGCCGGAACTGCGGGACTAGCCGGAACTGCGGCTCTCCCAGGAGCCGCAGGGACAGCCGGAGTCGCGGCTCTCGCCGGAGTTGTAACTGTCCTGTTGTATGTAATGGACTGAATAGCGCCCATTTCTTCCACCGCAAACGCCATGCGTATTGTTCCGTTTACTCCCGCTTCCGCTATTGGCATAATATTCTGCGCCTGCGGAGCTTGCGTGTCTTTTAACACTGAAAAATTAGCGACTGAGTCCAGTCCTGATTCGTTAGCCGCCCTTATCAATATGTTGATCGAGCCGTCTTCAGCGGCCGTAAGGTCGAGCGTTTTTGTATAATTACTGTTTAAGGGAGCGCGAATAGCCGCCAATTCCGCCGCAGTTAAAAGGTTTTGCCAGTTGTCGCCCATATCTAAAGACACGTCAACGGCGCTTACTTTGTTCTTACTTGTTATGTTAAAAGTAACGGGAACGCTATTTTTTATCCATTTGTAATTTTCAATGTTTTGAAGCGTGACGACAGGTCCAATAGCTTCCGCGACAACTCTGAACTGGCCGCTATTAAATGTGCCGCCGTCAACATCAAGCTTGAGCGTCAGCTGGCCTGTTTCGCCTTCGCTTACCGCCGTAAGCAATACCATTCCGTTTTGGTCAACAGACACATTTAATAAATTCGCCCCCGTGCCTTGAAGAGTCGCGTTAATGACGGGAACAGAACTGATGCCCATCAATGTTTCGCCTTCTTTCAATAATATGCGCCCGTCATTAAGAGCTGTCTGCCTTACCCATGTAAATGTGTTATTAGAGGCGACAAAAGGCTGGGGTTCTTCGTCAGCGGCCGGCGGCGGTTGATTGGTTACAAAAACAAATTCGCTGTATGTAAATTCTTTATCCTGACGGTCGGTACCCGTTAATTTAATTTCCATAAGCCCTTCCTGTAAAGAAGAAGGAACGGGAATTGTCGCCGTAAATACGTCTTTTGAGCCTGATAATTTTACCGGTACCGGCGATTGATCGCCAAATGTAATTGTAGCGGACTTGGGCGCGGTGGGAGCTTTGTAGGAAAGAGCCATAGTCATTTTGGGGACAGGTCTGATTTTCATGCCCGTATAGAAAATATCAACTTTTGTGGTTTTTCCTTCCGGCCATGTAAAGTTAGCGATACCCGGCTGTATTACAGCGTTTGAAACTACAATGCCCTTCACCTGCGTTTTGTTGCCCGTAATTCCGGTAACGTCTTTTGCCCAAACGTCAAGAATGTGCGTTCCCTCAGCGGGAGTTGGAATTATAAATTGGAAATAACCGCTGCATGGTATTTCCTCAGGCGGAGTTCCGTCAAGCGAATAAAAAATCGAAGCTACGCCCTCTTTATCAACCGCTTTTCCTTTTACAACCAGCCCAAGCTTATTTTCAAGAATGCCTGTTTTAGGCAAATCTAAAGATACCACAGGCATATCAGCGGCTTGATCAAGTTTATATTTTTGTTTTACGACAGTCGTATTTCCTGAAACGTCAACCGCCTTAATCTCGACTTCTATCGCATTGCCTTTTAAACCGCGCGCGTCCACATCCGCAGACCACCAATGATTTCCAGCAAGTAATTCAAATTCGCCCTGTTGCGTTCCGGCTTTCCATGTTACTGACTTTAGCCCGACCGGATGTTTCGCGTAACCGGCTATTGAAAAAACTCCGTTTACCGTAGTGCCGGGTTCCGGATATACGATTTTTACGTCGGGGCCGGTATTATTTACAAATAACAGATGGGCGGCTGTTCCGATACTGTTGTTGCCGTCACGCGCTTTAAACCAGATAACGACAGGACCGTCTTCAAATTGTTTTGTATTAATACTCGCTTCCCATGTATTATTACCGTTTCTTTTGTCAATTTTTAATTTTGCCGGAGCGTATTTTACCCCGCCGTCAACAGAGTAATTTATAGCGGCTATGCCGTTACCGTCTGTAACCTTTCCGCTAAGGCGGATATTCCCTGAGACAAGGGCGCCTACCGAGTGGCTTGTAATAGTTGTTTCAGGTTTTTTACGGTCAAGCCGCCAGTAAACAACCGCGATTTTTTGATTTTTTTCGGGAACTTTATCCCCGTTAGGGTATTTTGCCGCATTACCGGGAAGATCGTTTATATCGGTTGACCATGCTTTTACGGTATAATCCCCGTCACGCCAAATTTCCCCGTCTGACGTGTCAAGAAAATACGACCAGTAATCAGTCCCGTTTGCCGTTACGCGGGTTATTTCTTCACCCTTGCCGTCCGTTCCCCGATAAACGGCGATTTCCACGTTTTTAATGCCGTCATCGTCAAAAGCGATGCCGACTATATTCATATTGCCCTGAACGCGCATGGATGGAAGAGGGTTAATTATTGTCGTCCTTGGAAGATCGGATTCTGGATCGATATAGATATTATCCGGACCTGCAAGGGTTACATTACCCGCCCTGTCCGTAGCTTCCATATAATAATTGTATTTTCCGGGTTTTTTTTCAGAAATATCCAAAGTATCTGTAAAACCTGACGGATCCTCCGCCGATTTGGATACATTATCCTTTCCGCCGCCTGCCCAAAGACTGCTTCCAATAAGAAAAAACAACACGCAAATAAACAGGTTTCTTTTGCACATTTTAAGCCCCCTTCATGTTAATTTTAAACATGAGTGTAATTTTTATTCGCAAAATCATAATATTCTTCCTTAAATTATAATTCAAATTTTAGTTTTTTGCATTAAATATCATTAAAAATTTATATTTCTCTTGATAAAAAATTATCTTTTGGGTATAATACATCTATGATTATTGTCTGCCTAAAATACATTACTATGAGAAACCCGCCTACAAGGGCGGTTTTTTTTTAATACAAATGAGGTTTGTCTCCGCTACGCGGAGACTTCGATTAAGATAGCCTGACCACTTTACAAAGTGGTCAGGCTTACAATGAGGTTAAAATGTTAAAAGGAAGATCCTTAATTGAGCCGGAAGATTTCTCACTAAGTGATATGGACTATCTTTTCTCGCTTGCAGAGTTGATAGAAAAAGATGAAAAATACCTTAGGGAAAGCCTTAGAGGAAAGCTTTTAGCTACCCTTTTTTTCGAGCCAAGCACAAGGACACGTCTTAGCTTTGAAGCCGCCATGTTGCGCCTTGGGGGAAGCTGTCTTGGCTTTGCCGAGCCCGGATCCAGTTCGGTTTCCAAAGGTGAAAGTTTAGCCGATACAATCCGTATGGCGGCAAGTTACGCAGACGCCATAGTTATGCGCAACCCAAAAGAAGGGGCTGCGCTTCTTGCCAGCCGTTATTCTTCCGTTCCCGTTATAAACGCCGGTGACGGAGGCCACCACCACCCTACCCAGACGCTGACCGACCTTCTTACAATTAAACGGCTTTTAGGTAAAATTGACGGTATTACCGTAGGTTTCTGCGGAGACTTGAAATTCGGGCGTACCGTTCATTCTTTGGCTAAAGCCCTTGCGCGTTACCCCAAAATAAAACTGATTTTTATTTCTCCTAACGAACTTGTCCTGCCCGAATACATCAAGGGCTTGCTAATGAAACAAAATATCGCTTTTGAAGAAAGGGAAAACCTAGAAATATCAATGCGTGAATTGGACGTTTTATACATGACCCGCGTTCAAAGGGAGAGGTTTTTTAACGAAGATGATTATATCCGCCTGAAAGACACTTATGTTCTTAATACCGAAAAAATGGCTATGGGTAAGGAAAAAATGATTGTTTTGCATCCCCTGCCCCGCGTGAACGAAATTTCCGTTGAGATTGACTGCGACCCGAGAGCCGCGTATTTTAAACAGGCTAAGTACGGAATGTATGTCCGCATGGCGTTACTTGCTTCAATACTGGGGGTAAGCGAATGTTAAATATAGAGAAAATAAAAAATGGAATTGTTATTGACCACATTAAGGCGGGTTTGGGAATTCGTATTTTTAACTGGCTTGGGCTTGATAAAGTTCCGTATACTGTGGCGTTTGTAGCTAACGCCAATTCCGCAAAATGCGAAAAAAAGGATATTATCAAAATTGACAATACAATATCAATTAATTTTGACGTGCTTGGCTTAATCGACCCTAATATTACCGTAAGCATCATAGAAAATGAGCAAGTAACAAAAAAGATAAAGCTCCAACTTCCGCAAAAAGTGGAAAACGTACTTATTTGTAAAAACCCGCGCTGCATCAGTTCCACGGAAAAATATCTGACCCATGTTTTCCACCTTGAAAACAGCGAACAGCGCACTTACCGTTGCGAGTACTGCGATGAAATCATTTCCGCCGGGGACTTTAAATGAAACTTATTTCGCAAGAACTTCACACAAAGAGCACAAAGGTACGAAGAACACAAAGGGGGAAGAGGGGGTTTTTGTCCGTTAGCTTATCGAGAAGCTCACGTATAACTTTCGGACAAATACCCCACTCCCTACTCCCCAATCCCTACTCCCCCTTTGTGTTCTTTGTGAGAGTCTTCCTCGAAAAATTTTGGAGTATAATGTGAATGTTTAGTGTTGACAGATTGTTTGAAAGAGTGAAAGAGAGGGGGCATGTTTGCGTGGGGTTGGATACGTCTGCGGATTATGTGCCTGAGTTGGAGAGGCGCAGAGCGGGTAACGATGCTGAGGCGGTGCTGGCTTTTAATAGGACACTAGTTGACGCGGTTTGCGACGTATGCGCCTGTTTTAAGGTGCAGATTGCCTATTATGAAGAAAAAGGGCTTGACGGGCTTCGTGTTTATTCTGATATTTTAAGATATATTCGTAGTAAGGGTTGCCTTGTTATCGCCGACATCAAACGCGGCGATATTGCGGATACCGCTATAAGATACGCGAAAGCCCATTTTTCAGGCGATTTTGAGGCTGATTTTGTAACTTTAAGCCCTTATATGGGTTTAGATTCAATTGAGCCGTGGTTAAAAGAGGCGCAAATTAAAGAAAAAGGCGCTTTTGTTTTAATGCGAACCAGTAATGCCGGGATGAGAGACTTTGAATACCTTGAAATTGGCGGCGGAAAACGCGTATATCATAGCGTGGGTGATAAATTAGCGGCGTTTCCCGCGAATTTTATGGGAAATTACGGCTACAGGCTTTTTGGATCGGTTATAGGCTGTACGGAAAGAGATGAAGCAGCCGAAATACGCGCAAATTACGGCGATCTTTTCTTTTTGATACCCGGTTACGGCGCTCAGGGAGGAGGGGCAAAGGACGCGGCATTATTGTTACGGGAGGGAAACGGCGGCGTAGTGAACGCTTCAAGGTCGATTATTGCCGCATGGAAGAAAGAACCGGGAAGCGAGAACGCGGATAATATGTTTGCCGCAGAAAAGGCAAGGCTCTCTGTTATTTTGATGAGAGATGATATACTTAAAGAGGCAAGGAAATAAAAAATGAGTCTAAGTATTGTATGCGAACTTGAAAAAAATACCAATGTTACTGATGAATATTTTATTCTTGAATTTTCATGGAAAAAGCCGGTTCCAAGAGCAGGTCAATTTTTTATGATAAAACCCCTGCGCACAAGCGTTTTGTTGCCGCGTCCCATCAGCGTATTTGAATATATAGCCGAAACGAATACCGTTAAATTCCTTATACAAAAAAAAGGCAGGGGGACGGAGGAACTTTCCTGCGCTCAAGCGGGGGAAAATATTCAGCTAACGGGACCGTTTGGCAACTGTTGGGCGGATTTTCTTCCCGAAAACGGAAAGGCCGCCCTTGTCGGCGGCAGCGCGGGAGTCGCTCCTCTTGCAGCCCTCGTCTGTGAAAAACCGGATTATTATTTTCATTTTTTTGCCGGTTTTAGAAGAGGGTTCAGGGAGAAAGAGCAGGAAAACGCCATTATGGGACACGCCGTTAATTCAAAACGTTTTTCCATTGCCGCAGAAGACGGCGGAAACGCCCTTAACGGCAGGATTACCGATTTTCTTTTTTCACCTCAGGATTTTGACGTAATTTTAGGTTGCGGTCCCGCCCTTATGTTGAGCGTCTTGAAAAATAAATGCGAAGATAAAAACGTACCCTGTTTTATTTCCATGGAAAACAAATTTGCCTGCGGCACAGGAGCGTGCATGGGCTGTACAATAAAAACAACAAACGGAAACCGCCGCTGCTGCATGGAAGGTCCGATTTTTTCATCTCGTGAGGTGATCTTTAATGAGTGATAATACTAATGTAACGTCAAATGAAAATCCTGTTGATATGTCGGTAGAAATTGCCGGCGTAAAATTCAATAATCCCGTCATCGCGTCTTCGGGAACTTTTGGCAAAGGAAGGGAATACAGTAATATTTTTGACATTTCGCTTCTTGGCGGAATATGCACAAAAGGACTGACGTTTACTCCGCGCCCGGGAAACACGGGGGAGCGAGTTTGGGAAACTCCAAGCGGGCTGATAAATTCAATTGGGCTTGAAAATTCCGGCATTAAATCATTTATAGAAAACGATCTTGAATATATGCGCAGACTTGGGCCGGCGATAATCGCCAATCTTTCAGGTTCTTCTTCAGACGAGTATGTTAAAGGCGCCGCTATGCTGAACAACTCTTCCGTTGACATGATCGAACTTAACATCTCCTGCCCGAATATCAAAGACGGAGGCCTTGCCTTCGGACTTGATCCGGGAACCTCCGCCGCGTTGGTCGTGGCAGTCCGCAGAGCCTGCCAGCACAAGCCGCTAATGGTAAAACTTTCACCTAACTGCCCTTCCATCGCCTCTGTCGCCAACGCCTGCGTCAATGCCGGCGCTGACGCGTTATCCCTTGTAAACACTTTCAGGGCTGTTGCGATTGACATTGTAAAACGCAAACCTGTCTTTGACAATATAATAGCCGGCTTATCCGGCCCCGCGATTAAACCAATAGCCCTTCGCATAGTTTGGGAGTTATACGACTCACTAAAAGATTTAAAAGTGAATATTCCCATTGTAGGAATGGGCGGAATTTCCTGCACAAACGACGCGCTTGAATTCCTCATGGCAGGTTCCCGCGCCATTCAAGTGGGAACAGCCACATTAGCGAACCCCCACACAATGTTAGAAATTATTGACGGACTGCACAAATACATGGCAGATAACAAGGTTTCTAAGTTAGGTGATATTTCTATTAGGGATAGGTATTAGAAGATATTTTTACCACGAACCACACGAACCAGAGCGAACCAGGTAAGCGGAGAGTTTACTGCATATATAAGCTTAGTAGACAGCTGAAGGCAGCAGGGGTTGTTGTTCGTTATCTTAGCGTGAAGGTGTCACGCATTGATAACGAACAACAACATTGCTCATTGCTAATTGTTAATTTAATCCTCTTTTTTCATCTAATGCCAATATATGTATTTAAAGCAATCTCTCTTAGTTCGTATGGTTCGTGATAATTATTAAGAATTTTTTTCCAGTTGTTTAATCAAACTATCCATATCCTTAGGTAGTGAAGCGACAAGCACTTCCCCATCAGGCAATGTCAGTTCTTGAGCATGCAGTCCCAGTCTTTCCAGTAATGGACGCTCTTCAAATGGATCGCCTCTGTAGCCGCGTTTGAAGGATGAGAGTTTTACTGGCGACATTTTACCGTATAATTCGTCGCAAACTACAGGATGGCCAAGGGCGGCTAAATGTACCCTGATTTGATGAATTCTGCCCGTTTCGGGGAGCGCTTGCAGGACGGTGTAGTGTGCGGCAATAGTGAGGCAGATAAAGCGGGTAAAAGACTTTTTACCTCGGTATTTGTCAATAATTGTCATGTGTTTTTTGTTTCCGTTTGGAATAAGTGGCAAATCGCAGGAAGTCTCTTTCCATGAAGGGCGGCCATGAACAATGGCGGTATAGAGTTTTTTCACGTCACGCTTTTCAAAAGACATTGATAAACTTCGGTGCGTTTCGCCGTCTTTCGCAAATACTACAAGCCCCGACGTTTCCTTGTCTATTCTGTGAACTGTAAATATTTTTGGCAGTTGAAAATCGCGCTCAATAAGCCTGTCAAGCCTTTCCTTCGACTCGTCCCATCTGTCACCGCCCACGGAAATGCCCGACGCTTTATTAACCGCAATTATTTTTTCATCCTGATAAATAATAGTATAAAACTTTTTATTCATGTTTAAGTTGGCCTGCCTGACCACTCTGGAGTGGTCAGGTTCGTGGTAGAATTCTTCCTTATTTCTTACCAAAATTTACATTTGGTATAACAGTCGCGGACTTGGAAGCGGCTTTATTCTCAGCTTTGATAGCGTCATAAACTTCCTGCCTGAAAACTTTTACTTTTTTAGGAGCGTCAATGCCGATACGAACTTGATCGCCTCGAATTTCAATAATCGAGATTTTAATATCATCGCCAATTACCACTTTTTCATCTACTCTTCTTGACAGTATAAGCATTTTATTGTCCTTGTTTGTTAAATTCAGCTATAATGTCATGCTTTGTTTTCCATTTTGAGTCTGATAGTATTGCCTGCATTCCCGTCATATTTTCTTTGTTTATTATTATCGGTCCCTGAAGATTGGCCGTCATTGAGTTTCCGTCCTGCGGAATTGTAACAATAACAAAAACAAGGGCGTTTTCAGGGGACTTTATTCCAATTTCGGCAAGCTCATCGTTAGTTACGTTAGCTTCATAGTCTTTGCGAAAAAGAAAAGGATTTATCAAGATAAACGCGATTTCTTTATCATCCACGGATTGAAGCCAAAAAAACTGCCCTTGCTCGATATTGTCCAACAATACATATTCTTTATAATCTTCAAAGCCAAAAAGCCCTTGAGGTATTTTTATTTTTTGTTTTTCGTCAACTTCTATAACTCCGTAGACCTTGGTATCAACTTTCATTTTTTACTCCTATCTTAAAAAATCAAGTAATGTCGCAGGCAATATTTTTGCCGCCGTCTGCAACGCGGCCTGATGCGCGAATTGCGCCATTTTAAAATCCGTAATAGCGTCAACCAAATCAAGTCCCGTCTCGCGCCCCAACATGCTTGTAACATTGGGGATTTGAGCGTTTATCCTCTGCCACGCGGTTTCAGCGCGTTCTTTGCGGCTGCTTACGTCGGCTAATCTTAGTACAACATTGTTAAGCGCGAGATCCATCCCTCCTATTCCCTGGCTTCCTATAAAATCCTGGTCTCCCCGGTACATCGCATCCCTTAGGCGTATTACCATGTCAAATAACGAACCGCCGTAAACTTTCGCGGAAGAGTTCCAGTTTGGAGCGCCATTTTCCGGATTACCGGCGATTATTCCCAAATCGCGTAACACTGCGGCTCCTCCTTCCTTGTCTTCGGCGCGGATAAGATGGGCGTTTGTGCCTTCAAGAACAAGCCCTCTTGTATCAATATCTATATACGCTTTAACTGGAGCGGCTGAATCATTAATCTTCGCGACAATCGAAGGCAATGTATCGCCGATGTTTACGCCTATTTCCACTCCGTCAATAAAAAACGCGCCGTTTTCACGCACTCTGTAATCTGTAGCGTCAGTCGTTGAAAAAATCTGCATTTTCTCAGCCCAAAAAGCTTCGTCTCCCGCCAAATCCAGTTCCAAAAACATATTGTCGCCAATTTCAACTTTTCTGCTCGCCCCAGCGCCACGGTATTCAACGCGGGTTATCACCGTTTCACCGGCTCCTTCTACCGTTCCTTCAACAACTCTGAAAGGTTCAGTGTAAACTTTATCGCCTGAAAAAATCTGCCTTGTGTCTGGTCCGACGGCATTGGATAACGCTACAAGTTCTTTTAAAAGTTCATTTACTTCCATCCCCATTATTTGCAGCTCGTATTGCTGAACGACTCCATTTGCCCCATTAACGGCAAGTTCCCTTATTCTTTGAACAATACTGTTTGTTTCGTTTAAATAATCATGTGTATTGTCCAAATGCTCCCTTGCCTTATACGTGTTTTCCTCAAAACGGTTTAGGCGCGTAATATAGGATTCATATCTTACGGCGTGAGACGCTGCAAGCGGATCGTCCCTTAATCTCTGTATCCTGTTTTGCGTGTCAATTCTTGATTGTATGTTATTCAGGTTTTCTTCCTGCCGCCTTAAATAAAACTGCATGTCCGAATGGGCCATGTCGCTTGATATCCTTCTCATAATTTTTCCTCCGTGTTATTTATTTAAACGCCCATGCGGTTTATCAGCGTATCCAGCATTGAATTGACAGTCGTGACAAACCTTGCAGCAGCGTTATAACCTTGCTGAAAGCGGATCATATTGGCAAGTTCTTCATCGATATTTACGCCGGATATTGACTGCCTCCAATCGCGCAAATATTTCATTATCTGATTTTCAGTCGCAAGCGCCCTTTCAGATTCTTCGCCCATTAAAGCGACGTTTCCGACTGAAACGGCAAAATAGTCGTCAAATGTCTCAAGCCGCCCGACCATTACGGGAGTGTTTCTTATCGAAGCGATATCCGCCGCAGCGTCTCCGTTTCCTGAATTAGCCGATCTTCCGTTAAAGCCAAAGCCCGCCGCCACATAAGTGGGGTCTTTAATGAGCATTGGACTTACTTCTATCCAACCGGCGGGATGGGCGACAGGCGCGAGCGCGTAATTTTCAGGAGTACCCCTTAAACTTGTTACAGCGTCCGCGCGTCCCCAATCATAAGCGCCGTCCGCTCCCGATTGAAGAAGCAGACCCGCGTATCCCACAAGGAAGTGCCCGGAGTCTTCCACATGGCGTATAACAAAATCAGGATTTACCCTCTGCCCGTCAACTAATTCTGAAGGAGTGCCTTTAAAAGAGATTTTCCCCTCCCTGTTCAACCGCGCGACAACTTCCGCTCCTGAATTATTTATGCGGATTATAATGTCGTTCACGGTATCCGTCGGATAATAAGGCACTTCTATCTGCCTGTCATTTCCTGAAAGAGTTATTACTCCTTCCAAGCCTACTTGCGCCATTGGTTGGAGTGTATTTTGCCCGTTAATCCTGTAAATATAACTTGAATCAAAAACCCCGTCACCCGATCTGTCGTAATTTCCGTTTACATTGGTGACAAACGGATATTCGGAAAAGAAATTATTCCCCGTCGAGCCGTTTGCGCCGTAGGCTTCGCTGTGAATCTCGTTTACAAGGTCGGTAAAATTCATAACCATGTTGTCAAGATTTTGGATTTCTTTTTGTATTGTCACATCACGCAGTTCCATCAATGCCCCAAGACTGCCTTTTGAAAAAACCATTTCACTACCGGTATCGCGCCAATAAATGTAAGCGAAACTTTCCGCGTCAACGTCTTTTCTCATGTCAAACTGCCTGCCTACCTGCCCCTGCACAAGAATATGGCCAGAAGTGTGAACCATAAATTCATCCGGGTCTTTTTGCGTAACGGTTACGTCAATTAACGATGAAAGCTCGTCAACTAGCAAATCGCGCCTGTCCATTAAATCATTCGGGTTATCGCCTTGCGCTTTAATCCGTTGTATGTCCCCGTTAATGGCGGCTATTTGGCGCGATATTTCGTTTACTCTGGAAACCGTCATCTGAATGTCATCATCAGTCTGAGTTTGCAGCCTGCTAAGACCGTTATAATGATTTTTTATGCCGTCAATTAAAGTTTTTCCCCTTTGAATAACGCCGATGCGGAATTCGTTTTCCGAAGCGTGCTGGGATAGTTCCTGCCACGCGTCCCAGAAGCTGTCCATTTTGCTTCTTACGGAATTCGTGCCTGTTTCAAGATATATCTGCTCCATTTCGCGCACATAACGGTCGCGCGTTGTCCAATAGCCTTCGCCCGAGCTTTGGGCGACAATTCTTCTGTCAAGAAGCTGATCCCTGATGCGCTCAATGCGCTCAACGTTGACCCCCTGCCCTATCTGCCCTGCGGTTTCAGCGCGGTTAAGCCCTGGCATAAAAATAGGTTCAACAGAAGTAAATTCCACTCTTTGCCTTGAGTATCCGGGCGTGTTAATGTTATCAAGATTATGTCCTACTGCTGCAAGCGCCTGCTGATGCGCCTGAACGCCTCTTTTTCCGATTTCCAATCCCATGAATGTCGATGTCATTTTACTCTCCTCTTAAAAACTGCGGTTTAAAAAAATACTCTGCATATCGTTGGAAAAATGCATTCCTTCTTTTGTGTACATTTTTCCGCCCCGCTCGGGAAACGCAAGATCAAAGAAATCCTTTAACGTAGATTTTATTCCCGACAAATATGCAAACAACGATTCGTTTGCCATTCTCAATTTTATAGCTTCAATTTTTAAACTGCGGTAAATAGCGGTTAATTCATTGCGCTGACTTTCAGGCAGGAGCATGACTAACGCGTAAAATTGCCCCTTAGCGTCCAGATTTTCAGAAAAACTATTTTGATGAATTAACGCCTTAAAAACGGTAAAAAGCTGTTCACGTTCTTTTTCCAGAGCTTCAATCTTGCTTTCAATTGAGTTCATCGCGCCTAGATGGTCTTCAAATACCGTCCATTCCCTGTTTGTAACGGCCTGGCGTATTTTTTCCTGCTCAACAACGGCGTTTTGGATTAATTCACATTCCTGAAGCAGGATATCCCTGCATTTTTCATAAATCATGACTATACCTCTCTTTATATATCGGTATTTTGGAATTTATCTTAAAGAGGTTCACACTAAGAGTGATAAGGGAATCAATGTTTTTTAGCGATTATCAGTATATTTTTACCATTTTCCCGAGTGTACTCTACTCTATCCATGATTTTTTTGACCATGTATAGGCCTAAACCGCCGATTTCACGCTCATTTATGGGTTTATTCAAGTCAGGAGACTCCTGATCCTGCGGATTAAACGGTTGACCGTTATCTTCAAATTTTATTGTTACTTCATCTTCCGAGGAGACGGAAATTTTAACTTTCCCGCCTTCCTGTCCGTAGGCGTAATTTACAATATTGGTAAAAACTTCTTCTGTTGCAATTTCAATTTCATTTTGAATGTCAGGCGGATAACTTGTCTTTTTCAATTCCGAGGATATAAATTTAACCACTTCGGCAAGACATTCTTTTACAGCGTCAACTGTTATTTCGTTTTTTTTGCCGGCGTTTTCCTTCTCATTTATATGCAGCGCCAGCATGGCAATGTCGTCAGCTTGCTGCGCTCCCTCGGCGAAATTATCCACTTCTTTTTTTATATTGATAATTAGCTCTTTAGGAGAAGATAATTTGTATTTATTAAGCGCGTCAAGAAGCCTTTCCTCTCCGTACAATTCTTTGGCGCGGTTCATGGCTTCCGTAACGCCGTCAGTGTAAAAATAAAGGGTATCGCCGCCGTTAAGCGTTATTTCCTCTTGCGCGTATTTTGCGTCTCTCATTACAGCTAACACTATTTGCGGTTTGCCTTTTATATATTCAAATGAAGCGCCGCTCTTTTTTATAAGCGGCGGATTATGTCCGGCGTTGACAAAAACAAATCTGCCTTTGGGAATATTGTAAATGCCCATAATCGAGGTTACAAATATGCACGCGTCATTATTTTGACATAGTTTTTTATTTATAAGTTCAAAAACTTCTTTGGGGTTTTTATCGGATGAATAATAATTAATTAGCGTTTTTGCGTTTACCATGAATAAAGAGGCCGGTATTCCTTTTCCCGATACGTCGGCTATTACTACGGCAAGATTATCTTTATCAATAAGGAAAAAATCATAAAAATCGCCGCCTACTTCTTTCGCGGGAATCATTTCGGCGAATATGTCAAATTCATCCCTGAGCGGAAAAGCGGGAAACTTGGCGGGAAGCATGCTTGCCTGTATTTCACGGGCTATGGCAAGCTCCGTATTAATTCGGTTTTTTTCTTCGCGCTCACGGATATTTTCATCAATCGCGTTTTTTAAATCACCCGTCATTTTGTTAAATGTTCTCGCAAGCTGTCCCAATTCATCATTTGACTTAATATCAATCTTCATGTCCAAATTGCCAAGTTCAATATTCTCTACGCCGTTTGTAAGATTTTTTATGGGAGTGTTAATAAACATGGAAACAAGCAGATACGCGAAAACAATCATGGTGACAAACGATATTTCTATTATGCCCGTAAATAGGGAATTCCTTTTTTCCACATCTTCAAATATTTCTTTTTCAGGTATCTGGACTGACAAAAGCCAGCCGTTCTTCATGTAACG
>NZ_BDHF01000013.1:0-103013 GCF_054786115.1 Treponema sp. R80B11-R83G3
GCGACAAATATAACCTATGAAAATAATTGTTTTGTAATAAATAACAAAGAAGAAAACACTATTCCTGAAATATTTAATGAGTTAATTATAGAATTAAAAAAATATGATGATTGGGTTTTATTTCAGGTTATCGCTCAATATATAAATTTCAAAAATTCAGGATATAAAAAATTTAAAGACTTTGCGCTTGACGCGGAAAAACGCGGTTATATACAGATTAAAAATAACAATCTTGACTGGTATATGAAAAGTAAAGAATAAAAATGAAAAAAGTTCAGTAAATACATTGCAACAATTTTTTCATTTTTCACTTGCCAAAATAATAGTTTTAGGTTATATTTGTCGCCTTTTTTGCGTCATGTACAAATTCCAGCCATGAATTATATCCCAATTTATTCTCATTAAATTGATCATTTAAAAGTTTCATTTTTATTTTTACGGAAGGCGATAAAGGTTTTTTATTTTCATTTATTATTATTCCGACAGCCTCCCTGAATAATTCAAACGCTTTTTCTTTTGTTAATTCATTATCCTTAATTTCGATAAAATCTTTGTCATTCTCTGTAAAGTCATCCATGTTTTTAATTATCGTTCTGTAATCTATGGAAAAATCAGCCATCCTTACCAATTCTTCAGACGCGTTATTATTTACGTCGCAAATAACCCATGTTTCTTTTCCGTGTTTTTTAAATGATAATAATAACGGTCTAAAATCACCGTCTCCGGAAATCAACACATATCTGTCAATGTGCGAATATTGAAAAATTAATTCAACTCCATGCGCTATCAGAGACATATCAGAGCTGTTTTTTTTCCCGGCACTGGATTTAGGAATGTGTATTAACTCAAAATTATTTGAAGCGAGATCAGAAGCGATATTTTTAATTGAATCGCTGTTCCAATTTCCAAACGCCATCGCATAGGATAAAGGCCCTTCTTTACATACGGCTTCTATCACAGACTGTATATAATTTGTCCCTACAGGGGGAGTTACGTTTTCTATGTCCCATAAAATACCGATATTCATGATTTATTTTAAATTTTTTTAAATGGTTTGTCTAGGCATCAATGAAAATCGCCCCACCTGCTCCCTGTCTCCACACTCACTCGCAGAGGGATGCTTAAAGTTGCCGCTTGTTCCATTTCAGTCTTGATCAATATCGAAGTCTTCTCGGCATCACTTTTTGGACACTCAAGAATCAGTTCATCGTGAACTTGCAACAAAAGACGCGCCTTGCTTTTCTCTGTGGTAAGCCGTTTGTCCAGATTGAGCATTGCCATTTTTACAATGTCAGCCGCTGAACCTTGAATGGGAGTGTTTACTGCGATGCGTTCCGCTGCGGATTTTTCGGTCTTGTTATGCGAATTAATTGTTGGAACGTAACGTCTGCGGCCTGAAAATGTCGTAACATAGCCAGTTTGTTCAGTTTTTTTAATTGTGTTTTCTATAAACTGCCGCACGCCTGAGTATGTGTTAAAATACGCGTTAATAAAATTCTGCGCTTCTGTTCTGCTGATGTTTAATTCATTGGCTAGGCGGAAGGCGCTCATGCCGTAAATCACGCCGAAGTTAATTGTCTTTGCCATGCGCCTCTGTTCGGGTTTTACTTCGCTTTCATCAATACCAAAGATTAGTGACGCTGTTCGGGCGTGAACATCGCGGTTTTCTTTGAATGCGGAAATTAGATTTTTATCCTGCGAAAGATGCGCGAGTACTACCAGTTCTATTTGACTGTAATCGGCAGAAATAAGAACGCAGCCGCTTTTTGCGATAAACGCTTCGCGGATACGGCGACCTTCTTCGGCGCGGACGGGTATGTTTTGCAGATTTGGCTCGCGGCTGGAAAGGCGGCCTGTAGCGGTTCCGGTCTGCACAAAGTTTGTGTGCAGCCGCCCTTCGCCGTCAGCCATGTCAGCTAACGTATCGACATAAGTTGATTTTAATTTGGATAAAGTGCGGTGACGCAGAATAAGGGCGGGGACGGGGTCTTCACGTGCCAGTTCCTCAAGCGCCGCCGCGTCTGTGGAGTAGCCGGTTTTTGTTTTCTTTCCCGGGGTAAGTTTGCGCTCAACATAAAGAACTTCTTGAAGCTGTTTTGTCGAGGACAGATTAAACTCGTGTCCGACAATTTTCCATGTGTCAGATTGAATTTTCTCAAGCTCAATTGCAAGCTCTTTGCCGTAACTTGTCAGCGCTTTTGGCTCAATTTTTATTCCCTCTCCTTCCATTTCTGCAAGAATGGGAAGCAGGGGCATTTCAAGATTTTCAAAAAGCGCGATAGATTCAGTCTTCTTTAACATTGGCTCAAGATGATATTTCAGCCTGAGGCAAAAATCCGCGTCTTCTCCTGAATAGCGCGTGGCGGTTTCCAGCGAGACAGCGTTAAATGTCATACCCTTTGGCACTATGTCCAAATATTTTATGGGAGTACAGTCAAAAGTGTAAGAAACAAGAGAGTCCAATGAATAAGCGTTGCGCTCAGGATCAACAACCCATGCTGCAGTCATTGTATCCCAAATTTTGCACTTCCAGCGGTCAATCCCCCAGCCGCGGCTCACTTTGTAATCAAACTTGGCGTTATGCGCGGCAATTGTCATCTTGTTATCTGCAAACAGGGGAGAAAGCAGGGCGCGGATTTTTTCAGGATTATTAAATTTTGAAAGCACGTCGCCAATGCCGTGGGGAGCGACCGGCACATAAAACGCCTCTTTTGGTTTTACCGCAAGCGAGATGCCGACGGGATGGGAATGCCATGCGTCTAGAGAATCTGTTTCAAAATCAAGAGCTAAAAGTTTTTGTTTTTTTGCCTGTTCTAAAATAGAAATTAATTCATCAATATCAAGGATTGTTTTGTATACTCCGTCTCCAAGAAGAGTCTGTTCGGGTGCCGAAAAAGAAATTGATTCAGCTTGATTTACGTTATCTGTCATTTCCTGAGCGGAAGAAATTTGCGTAACGGGGCTTTGTTCTGAAGCCGCCTGTGCGGCAGCCGCCTGTGCGGCAGCCGCCTGTGCGGCAGCCGCCTGTGCGGCAGCTGTCTGAGCGGCAGGTTTCACGTTTGGATCAAGCTGTTTGGCGCTTTGCCTTATGCCTTCGCGGATAAGCACTCTCGCTCCCGCAGGCTTGTCAATGTTTTCTATAGATAAATCGTCAACGGAACTTATCGGTAATTCAACGTCATTTCGCAGGCGAATAAGAGACTGGGAAAAGTAGGCGCTTTCTTTTCCTTCGGCAATTTTTTTCCCGACAGAGCCTTCGATTGCCGCTATATTTTTATATATGTTATCTAAAGAGCCGTAACGCGCCATCAATTTGACGGCTGTTTTTTCTCCTATTCCAGCCACACCGGGAACATTATCGGAATTGTCGCCTGTTAGTGAAAGCAAATCAAGTACTTTTGGCGGTTCTACGCCCCATTCATCTTTTACTTCATCATGACCGACAAGCTCCCAAGAGGGACCCGGCGTGGAGGGGGTCTCATTTTTTCTGTTAATTTTTGCGGGGCGCAGTTCAAATATTCCGCCGCCGACAAGTTGAAGCAGGTCTTTGTCAGACGAGAGAATATAGCACTGCCTTTTTTCAGCGCGGCATTTTTCCGCAAGGGTCGCAATAATATCATCGGCTTCAAAACCCTCAACTTTAAGACTTTGAACGCCTAATGCCGTTAAAAATTCTTCAACTAACGGAACTTGCTCGTGAAGGTCTTCAGGAGCTTTTTGCCTGTTCGCCTTGTATTCGCTGTACATCTTGTGGCGGAAAGTGGGAGTCCGCGAATCAAAAACTGCTGCAAGGCGAAGGGGCTTTACGAGACTATCAAGACTTTTACCGGCGTTGTCTGCGGCAGGGGCGCCTTCGTCAATCAGGGAAATTACAGTGCGGGCGAATCCGAATAAGGCAGATACATTTTTCCCGGCATTATTGCGCAGAGGACGGGTTAAAAAGGCAAAATATGAACGATAAATAAGACCATAAGCGTCAATTAAATAAAGGGGAGGCAAGACGGAATTTTTCATATTATATAGTAACACAAGAGGAGCGAACCTTGCAACGACAGTCAATTTATGCAATAATTCTATATATGAGTGAAAATTCCGGTGATAAGAATGATAATAAAGGCGGTCCCATGTTTCCTTTTGGCGGACCGCCTAAAATGCCTGATTTTAAAGGGTTTGGGGGCTGGAAATTCCTCCTTGTCTATGTTGTTATCCTGATTATTGGGATGAGTCTTTTTAATTATGTGTTTCTCAACAAAATGAATCCGGCGATAGATTTTTCTGAATTTAAATCCCGTATTTCAACAGGCGAAATTAAACGCGTGGAAATAACGGAATCTTATTTTACAGGTTTTACAAATCCCGACAAAAAAGAGTCTGCAAGATCAATTACACGTTCTTACGGTCCAACTCAGCATGATAAAGTGTATCGTACTGTTTCAATTCTTACCGAAGGTTTTATTGATTTTTTAGACGCGCATAATGTTTCCTACGGCGCGGTTTCACGCGAAGGCAACGCGGTTTTAAATTTTATTTTCAGTTGGGTACTGCCAATAGCTTTCTTCATTTTTATCTGGAGGTTCGTATTCAGGCGGTTGGGGAATATGGGCGGCAATGTGCTTTCCATCGGACAAAACCGCGCGGTTATTGTCGCGGAGGGGGACATTATTACGCGCTTTAGCGATGTTGCCGGAGTCGATGAAGCCAAAGAAGAGCTAGTTGAAGTTGTTGATTTTTTAAAGAGTCCTCAGAAGTACAAGGAGATCGGCGGCAAAATACCCAAAGGAGTGCTTTTGGTGGGACCGCCTGGGACTGGAAAAACTTTACTGGCGCGGGCTGTCGCCGGAGAAGCGAGAGTTTCCTTTTTCCGCATGAGCGGCGCCGACTTTGTAGAAATGTTTGTCGGTGTCGGCGCGGCGCGCGTGCGCGATTTGTTCAAACAGGCAAGAAATAAAGCGCCTTGTATTATTTTTATCGATGAGTTAGATGCCATTGGTAAAAGCAGGATAAACAATATCGCCGGCGGTAACGATGAGCGTGAGCAGACGCTGAACCAGCTCCTTGTAGAAATGGACGGTTTTGACAACGCAAGCGGGTTGATTATCTTGGCCGCCACAAACAGACCCGATGTGTTAGACCCCGCGCTCCTGCGCCCCGGACGTTTTGACCGTCAGGTGCTTGTGGACAAACCCGATCTCAAGGGCAGGGAGGCAATTTTATTAATTCATTCAAAAAATGTAATAAAGGACCCCTCTGTTAATTTAGAAACTGTAGCGCGTGTAACGTCCGGTTTTTCCGGGGCTGATTTGGCGAATATTGTAAACGAAGCCGCGTTATTGGCGGTCAGGGCTGGACGGAAAATGGTAGCGCAACGCGACTTTGACGAAGCGATTGAAAAAACCGTAGCAGGCTTGCAAAAAAAGACAAGAGTACTAAAGTTGAAGGAAAGAAAACTGACAGCTTACCACGAAGCCGGACACGCGATAATAGCCGCGTTTACACCTAACGCCGACCCTGTGCAGAAAATTTCAATAATTCCGCGCGGTTTTGCTTTGGGTTACACTTTGCAGCTTCCTCTTGAAGACCGTTATACGGTAACCAAGTCTGATCTTCTGGGACGGATAGACATCCTTCTTGGCGGGCGTATAGCCGAAGAAATGATTTCAGGCGAATATTCAACAGGGGCGGCTAATGATTTAACTAAGGCGACTGACATCGCCCGCAAAATGATTACCGATTACGGAATGAGCGAACGTTTCCGCAACGTAGCGTTGACATCGCGCGGCATGAGCATGACTGGGCAGGAAAGGCAGGAGCCGTCTTTCCAACGCGAGTACGCGGAAACCACACAACAGTATGTGGATGAAGAAATTGCCCGTGTTATAGAGAGCGAGTACGCGAAAGCCAAAAAAATCTTGGAAGAGAAACGCGATATTTTGAATAGTGTTTCCGCCGCTTTATTGGAAAAAGAAACTCTGGATGAAAAAGAGTTTAGAGCACTTATTGGAGAGGGAATATCAATAGTGGTATAAAAAAACGCAATTGTCCCGATGGCGGATTTGATACTTTACTTCAAAAGTATGTGAGAAAAACGGCATAATTTTGATTTTTTGTAATTTAACAAGAAGCGTAAAATAGTTTTAAGAAATCCTTTACTTTTTTTACGCTAAGTATTATAATTAAATGCATGAGAATAGGAGAAATAAAATGAAAAAACTATTATTAATACTAACCGTATTAACATTTTATTTTACGGGCTGCGATTTAACTCAAACCGCAGAAGAAAAACACGATGATGACCCCTTGAGTGGACAGTATTCCGCTTATTATGGATACGACGGCCCAGTCACTATCGGTCCAGATGAAAATCTATATGACCCATTCTATTATAAATATAAAAAACCAGTAAATACAGTAAGAGAGTTAGTTTATACGAAGAATACTCAGTCTACTATAGACTGGAGCGACAAAAAAATAAACGCCTTGACTAAAGCGTTGAATGACGCTGAAGTTGAAGACAAAATATTAATAGTCACGTGGAAAGACGGCTATGTTTTAATAGTTAAAACAGCTGAACCAACCGAAGAATAACAACTTGTGCGAATAATGTTCTTAAACAATTCATTATACATAGTAGTTAGTTAATAGGCTTGTTCGGGAGCGCGGGGTATTGCGTTTATTTCTTATCTCCGGTTAAGTACTGTTGAGTTAGCTCGCTTACAACTTTCTGTAAAGAATCATTAAAATCCTTCACATAACTCATAACTTCATTGTTTGCCATCGAATTAGGCAGAAAAAATTGATACGGCTCTACATTCAGCGCGACTGAAAGTTTTGCCAGTGTTTTTGCCGAGACTCCTTTTTTGCAGTTTTCAATGTCATTAATAAAATTATGAGTAAGCCCCGTATTGAGAGCAAGATTTAATTGTGACATATTCTGAAAAGACCTAAGGCGTTTAATATTGCTGCTCATTAATTTATAAACATATTTTTCATCAATTTCGTTTTTCTTTGCCATAATACTATTTTCATTTTTTATCAATTATTGACAAATAACATACGGCATATTTTTTATCGCTGTAAGATTGTTATTATGTTATGGTAAAGTTGTGTATTATTTTTCTATCGGAGACATTCCGTTTAAATATAAAACTTCAGGGCGGTATTCAAAATGCATGGTGTCAAAAAGCGGCCATTTGCCTCCCCAGATGAAACCATTGGCTTCAAACGCTTTTATTACCGCTTCAGGCGGGTGGTATCTTTCGTTATACGAAACATTCCACCAATCGCCTCTGTTCTGGGCAGTCCATAGCCAGTATGTTTGTTTGCCGCCTAGCGATTTTGGAAGCAAATCAACAGCAAGCCCATAGGCATGATATGAACGGGCGTGAGTATCCGCGATATATCGCCAGCCATACCCTTCCAGGGAGCCGAGGTTGTCTATCCATTTTTGAAGCGTAGTATCGGTCTTTGCTGCGGCTTTAATTCGTTCTTCAATAATAACAAGTTTTTGCTGAATGCCCTTATGAACTTTTGCGGTTTTCCCAAGAAAATTTATTTTTACAAGCTGATTTTCAGTTTCAACGCGTGTAGAAGCATTCCAGAGATCATCAAGAAAAAAACCAGAACGTTGAAGCTTATTTTGGCTTCGAACACTTGTCCAGTTTTTAAATCTTTCTATCTCCTCCGGACTACGTTCTACCCACGGCGGTAATTCCTCAGTATAACGATAAAATTGATAAGGCATATATTTATCGGCATTTTCTAAATGGCTTTCGGGCAATATTTTTCCGTCTGCATAATAATACCATTTACCTTTCATTAGAATTGCCCAATCGTCATTCTTAAATTCCACTTTATCAATTTTATCTTGATAAGCTTCGAATAATGCTTTCATTACAAGCTCCGCTCTTGTCGGTGGCGGCGGAATAACAGGCTGTTCAGAAACAGGCGCTGACTTAGACACAGGTGTAGGCGCGATCTGCTTGCTTCCAAAAGAAAATAAATTACAAGCGGAAAACAAAAAGATTACAATAAATTGAATATAAGCGATCTTTATTGTATTGTTTATCAATTTCTTTCTTTCTCTCATTTGATAACACCCATCTATTAATTAATTAATAATTATAATATAATTCCAAAATATGGGGAATATAGTACGACATGGCATCGAAATGTATAAACAAACCATGAACCAGCCGGCTGAAAACAAAGCAAAAAATGTTCCCGCCAAACACTCCACAAAAGATATTCCCACTGTTTTTTATAAAGAAGCAAAAAAGCAAAAACCGCCAATTTATGTGCCTGAAATTGAAATTCCGCAGGAATCAAAGTACAGGCGGGTTGCGAAATTCCTTATTTTAATCGGCAGCGAACAGGCGGCGGGAATTTTAGCAGAACTTGATCCTGATCAAGTTGATGAAATATCAAAAGAAATCGCTTCTATTAACATTATTAAACCGGATGAAAGGGACCAAATACTTGCCGAATTCCATTCGCTGTTTTCCAGACCTTATAATTTTTCCGGCTCTTCATACGGCGGAATAGAAACCGCACGCCGTATTCTTTACGCGGTAAAAGGTCCCGAAGAAGGGGAAAAACTACTCAATAGGGCTGTTCCGAAATCGAAGGAAAATCTGTTTGGCTTTCTGGAAGAATTTTCCGCAGAACAGCTTGTAATGCTTTTAAAAGACGAAACAGATCAAACAGCTGCGTTAATACTTTCCAGAATGACGGCAAAACTTACTGCGGAAACACTGAGCAAGCTTCCGTCTAACCGAAAAGCGGCAATTTTAAAACGAATGGCGCACAAAAGCGAGGTTTCGCCGGAAGTGCTTGAACAGGTGTCCGAGGCGTTACGAGAAAAAATCAGGCACGTCAGCGCCGGTTCCAATGACATAAAAATTGACGGGATGCAGACTTTAACCGCGATTTTAAAACATGGGGATTATTCCTTTGGCGATAAATTAATTAATGAGATAGTAAAGGACGATCCTAAAATTGGGCAGAACTTAAAAGAAAAACTTTACACCCTTGATGATGTTTTACTCGCGGTTGACCGTCCTATTCAGGATAAATTATCAACAATGACGGATCGCGATATTGCCATTTTATTAAAGGGCAGAGGAAATGAATTCTACGAAAAAATAATGTCCTGCGTTTCAGCGGGACGCAGAAAGACAATCCGTGAAGAAAATGAGATTCTTGGAGCAGTGCCAAAACGCGACTATGATTCAGTTGCCAAAGAATTTCTTACATGGTTCAGATATGCCCGTGAAAACGGAGAAATTTTGCTTTATAGCGACGAGGATGTAGTTTTATGAACAAGACAACACTAAAAAAAAATCAAAAATTAAACAGCGGTTTTGTAATTCTTGATGTGGTTGAACTTGAAGAACTTAAAGCGCAGGGTATTTGGGCTAAACACGAAAAAACAGGCGTAGAAGTTTTTCATGTGTTAAATGACGATGATGAAAACCTGTTTTCGTTTTCTTTTTCCACATTTCCTGAAGACAACACGGGTGTGGCGCACATTTTGGAACATTCAGTTCTCTGCGGATCAGAGCGTTATCCGCTAAAAGACGCATTTATTGTTCTTGCGCAGGGAAGCCTGCAAACATTTTTAAACGCTATTACTTTTCCAGATAAGACAGTTTATCCCGCAAGCTCAACAAATGAGCATGACTACTTTAACCTCATGTCGGTATACGGCGAATCAGTTTTTCGCCCACTGCTTCCTGAATGGACATTCATGCAGGAAGGGCACAGGATGGAGTATCAAAACGGAAAGCTTGCCATTACCGGGGTTGTTTACAATGAGATGAAAGGCGCTTATTCATCGCTTGACACTTACGCGGGTCTCTGGTCGGTAAAAGCGGTGATGCCGGACACTCCCTACGGTTTTGAATCAGGCGGTGATCCGCAGGCAATTCCGCAATTAACATTGGAAGGCTTAAAAAAATTCCACCGCAGCCGTTATTCTCCCGCTAACTGCAAAATTTTTCTTGCTGGTAATATTCCCACGGAAAAGCAGCTTGCGTTTTTAAATGATGAATTTTTCTCCAAATTGGAAGGCGGTAAGGCAAGCGATCCAATTGTTAAAACTCAGCGCTGGAAAGAACCTAAAAAATGTTATGTGCAATGCCCTTCGGGCAGCGAAAGTCAAGCGACAATTTTTCTATCATGGCTTTGTTCCGATGTTACCGATATTAACGAGAATTTCGCGTTAGTAGCGCTTGCGGAAATTCTTCTAGGGCATGACGGTTCTCCTTTGACAAGGACATTGATTGAGTCCCGACTTGGAGAGGATATAACTCCCGTATCGGGGTTTGAAGGCGAGATTAGGGAAACTTTATTTGTTGTGGGATTGAGAGGCGTAAAGGGAAATGTAAATAAAAAAAGCGAGGCAATAGAAAAATTAATACTTGGAGAACTGCGCAGGCTTGTAAGTGAAGGTATTCCGCCGGAAGAAATAGAAGCCGCTCTTTTATCGCTTGAGTTTTCTCAACGTGAAATACGCCGTTCAGGAGGGCCGTTCTCACTTGTTTGGTTGCGCCGCTCTCTTAGGGCGTGGCAGCACGGCTGTAACCCGTGGGAAGGGCTGTTGGTTACCGGACCCCTTTGTAAAATAAAAGAAAATCTTTTACGCGATAAAAAATATTTTGAATCATTAATTCAAAAATATCTTCTTGATAACCCGCATCGCGCCCTTGTTATCTTAGAGCCAAAAGATGATTTCTTGCATAAACAGGAAAAGAAACTTTCTAAAGAGTTAAAAAATATTCATAAAAAATTGAGCAAAGAAGAACAGCGGCAAATTTTAGACAAGTCTAAAGAACTGGAAAGATTCCAAAGCGGGGCGGACAGTCCGCAGGCGCTTGCGGCAATCCCGCATCTTTCGCGTAACGATCTTACCGCTAATGATGATATTATTCCGCGCAGTCATGAAGATTTGCGCGGAGTTCCCGCTCTTTGCCATGAGCTTTACACTAATGGCATAACATATATGGAGCTTGCATTCCCCGTGGATGTTTTGCCTCCCGAAGATTATTCATGGTTGCCGTTTTTCTCCAGAACGGTTGTTTCTGTCGGACTTCCGGGCATGGACTACGGAGAAGTGTCAAGTTTACTTGCCCGTACTGTCGGCGGTTTTAACGCGATTCTTCACACCGGGTCGGCTGTAAAAAACACTCCGTTGCAACTGCAAACCGCGTCGGGTAATTTTGATTTGTCAGGCCGCGACTGGATACTATTCCGGCTAAAATGCCTTGATGAAAAAATTGCGCCGTCAGCCGATCTTGCCATGCGCGTAATCTGCGAAGCGGATTTTTCCGACCGCAGGAGAATAAATGATCTTGTTTTGGAAATGAAAAACGAAATTAATTCCAGCCTTGCGCCGATGGGGCATATTTATTCATCCGGCAGGGCAGGCCGTTTTAAATCGCGTTCAAAAAGAGTGGAAGAAAAATACTCCGGGATTTCGCAGATTGAATTTGTTCATCAGCTTGCCGGGTATGATACCGGGGAAATAATTAACAAATTGCAATACATCAGGGAAAAAATTATTAAGGCGGGACTTATTGTAAACATCACAGGAAGTGCGCTTAATGCAGCTGGAACGGAAATAGCGCAGAGATTCAGCCGTTTTGGCCCGCCTTTGCCCCGGCTTTCCGCAGAGATGGGCGCAGGGACGCAAGCGCCTGAAGTTTTTACTTCCAGGTCTTTACAAGTGGGTTTTGCGGCGTTAGCGTTAAATTCCGCGCCTCATGACACTATGGAACAAGTAGTAGAATTTGTTTTAATGCATCAGTTGAGTACTGGGGCGTTATGGGAAGACATACGGATGAAAGGCGGCGCTTACGGCGCTTTTATCAACAGCAACTCACTTGAAAACTGCGTCTCTTTTGCCACATACCGCGATCCGAATCCCCTGCGTTCACTGGATGTAATTTCTTCAATATTTAAAAACAGCTCTTACGGAAAATGTTCCGAGGACTATCTTGTTAAATCTATAATCGGGTGTTACTCGAAAGAGACGCGCCCGCAAACAGCTGCGGAAAAAGGCATGGCTGATTTTTACAGGTTTCTTTACGGCATCGAGGAAAGCTACTATAAAAGAAAACTAGAACGGTTAATTTCTGTTTCAACGGCGGATATTGAGGCTGTTTTTAATTCATTAAGTTCCAGGGAAACTTCGCCACCTGTAATAATCGCGGGCGTAAAAAAAGCTGAGGAGGCCGCTAAAAAGCTTGGAACAGATGTGCAGATGCTGAAAATATAATTACGTTTGCGCGCCCGCTTTTTTCAATGAGTCCTTAAATATTTTATCCGCGTCAAGTTTATTGTCCACGCCAAATAACGGAATTATTCCCTCGTTATTGACGCTCCTGAATAACGCTCCGGGCTTGCTATCGTATATCCAACTGTTTTCATTATTAATGATATAATCCAAAACTGTAACTGCGGACAGTGAGAAAAAAATCAATGTGGCATTCATCCGTCTTTCCGGCGCAAGCATCATATCAAGCCGTCTTGATACGGGATTTGGAACCTGAAAATTATAAGGCGCCCACGGGTTATTAATTCCCTTGCACGGCGCTTTAGCTTGCGCTCCGCCCGCTCGTATTCCCTGTTCGACACCAAGCGCAAACGCCGTCAGATATTTGCGCAGTTTTCTGACTTCACTGTAAACTGGAACAATATCACTTTTTGGAAATGGAGGGGGGCCTATAGATTCAAATTTATAGTACGGAAGGAAATAAAGCCTTTTTATCCAATGGAGTTCATTCAAATTTTTTCTCGCGTAAGGCGACAATCTGGAATCTTTTGAATTTTCCAACATTCGGCAATATTCGGACAGGCGTGGAAGATAGTCCCTGGAAAAACTGTCTTCTATGTAACTGCGCCAGTTGTTTAAAATTTCCGCAAGTTCATCGCTGACATTTACAGATGCTCCATCAGCGCCCGTAATCACGTTAAAATTCACATAACGAAGCCCGATAAATAAATCATCCAGTATGTGCAGTAAAACACAAACATACTGAAGCGGATCTTTAGGAGAAATTAATTCGTAACCATGTTTCAGATTGTATACATTCGCAAAATACGGATAAAAATCAGGAAATTCTTCCATTTTATCCCAACCAGCTTTTGGAAAGAGAACTTCCATTGCGGTCCGTCCCTGCTCCATGGATTTGCGTTCAGCTCTTTCGGCTTCTTGTTTTGCCCTTAACGCGGCCACTTTTGGATCTTCAGGAACATCTTTTTCTTCTTCAGGCAATTCACCGCCTTCTTCGGTTGTTCCGTCTTCATTTTTAACCGCTTCTTCTTCGTTTGCGCTTTTTTGAAGAGCGTCTACGTCAATACTATCAATCTTTTGCGGGTTTAAATCCACGGGGTTTAGTTGATCAGTTTCCTTAACGTTCAGAAAAGCCATAAAACGCCTTCGTCTTTCAATAAAAAAGCGTTCATAAACAATATAACGATCGGATATTAATTTCATTAAAATCGGGTACATGCAAAAACAGACATTCTTACGAACATCAATAAACGACGCGATAATGTTGCGTATAATTTCCTGATACTTATCTTTTGCTTCCATTGGGCTTTCTATGTACAGTATTTTGTAAATTAATTTAAAAGCAGCTTTTATATTATCAATGTTTAATTCATCAAGTATAAATATCGGTTTGTATATTTCCCTAAGAACATCTGAAAAATCGTGAACCGTTACTGAGCGCGGATGCGCCTGTAATTCGGCAATATTTTTTGCAAGAATTTCGATGTCCCAACTCCGGAGCGTTTCAAGTACTTTATACACAAACAAAGACGCTCTTTTTAGCTGGTTGTCGCGTTTTTTATTGCTCTTTGGAAACAGGCTCCTTGCTCCGTTAACCAGCCTTTCAATTTTATTGTAAAACTCGTTCAAGCGAGTAAGGACAAAATGCTGATTTACATAATCAATAGGTTCTTTAAAAAACGAAAAAATTGATGTAAGAACCTGCAAAGAATTTTTTATTTCAAAAATAAGCTGGCTTGCATATTGATCTATTTTTACTCTTTCTCTGTAACTTAGCCTTGAGGGAACCGAAGGATCGTCTCCCGGATAAGGTCCTGAGCGTTTGGTCCTTGATTCGCCGACTAAATCTTCTTCCGGCGCCAAATCTATTCTGCGGCGTTTCTTGCCGCTTGAAGTATTGTTTTTACTGTTTTTTTTCTTATCATCTTCGGAGTCTCGTTCCGTTCCTACTTCGCCGCCAAGAAGTTGCGCCATTCGTTTAGCTTCGGAATCGTCTTTTACACCCAATTTATCCCTGACGCGGCTTAATTCGCCCGGCGCATAAATCGCATTATTCTTCTTTTTTGCCATACTCACACCCGCAAATAAAGTTTTTCACCAATTCCAAAAAGGTTTTTAATTTGTATTTTTTCTCCTTCGGAATTAACTAACATTCCATTAAAATACCCCAATGGAACATTAAAATCGGCTCTTGTAAATATCGATTTTACGCCGCTTTTATCCGGTTCTTTTGGGGTAAATATCAAATCAACCATACCTTCAACATCCTGAATTATCCAATCAGCGTCAATTCCATTTGGCATTGTAATTTGCACCGGCGGCAATGGGGTTAATTTCCCGTTTACCCACAAAGCGTTCTCGTTATTTTTATTGGTATCCCTTGTTTGATTTTCGGCAATATGAAAGCCAAAACGCCTGTTTTCTTCTTCAAAACCCGCAGCACTGCAAATAGTATTATGCATTCTGTATGGGAAAAACCCCTTGCAATCCCAAAAAACCCCCGAACAGGTATCTTGTCTTAAAGTTATTCGTTTTCCTCCCAAAACCATGTCTCCTCTGACAGGGGCAAACGCTTTATAAGCGTACATTATTCTCTGCTTTGAAAACCCAAGAGTAGCCGCCATTGGTGTAACATCCTGACTGTTCATATCATAAGCAAGATGAATGGTTAGCGGAGGGTGTTTTCTATTCGACTCAATATTGATATCCAGATTTACTGCGTCCGCGTCAAGCCAGCTATGGATACGGAAGAAAAAACTCATTGAACGGCTGTCTACCGAAGAATTTGCAAGGCTGACAGGCAATTGCCAACCTGTGCCTGGCATTATTTTTCTGTAGAGATATTTTTGTTCTTTTTCCCTGTCATAGAGTAAAACCTGAGCCATTCTGTACATTTTTACATTACAGAAAATAGCATCCAACAAAAAATAGTTGTTTTGTGCGCTGAAACACTGCCATTCTTTTATTCGTAGGTCTTTCGCCCACCGAGGCAGGGGGTAATTGTAAGGTTTGCGAATCTCCTGTAAATCAACCTTTTCAAAAGCCCTGTTCCATGTCCCAATAATAGGATTCCCATCTACAATAGGCGAGGCAATTGGAGGCAGTATTTCCCTAGTATACATCTATGTAGATTCTAGCATACTTTACGTTTATTTGCAAAAAGCCATTTACTGTTCTGTTGAAAAATCTCATTTAATTCTGTAAAATTGACAAAAGGCAAAAATATGAATTGTGATCCGGCAAATCCCAAAGGTATCGAAATTGTTGACGTTTGGCAGGAATCCGCACCGGTACGGTTTGGCGCGATAGATAAATCAGACAGGCTTACTCTTGACGCAGTATTTCAGTTTTTTCAGGAAGCGGCAATTTGTCACGCTGAAAATCTGGGAGTAGGGCGCGAGGACATGGCAAGGACAGGCCAGGTGTGGATACTTTCGCGAATGTCAGTACTTGTTAAAAGGCGGCCTGAATACTGCGAAACCATTACAATCCGCAGTTGGCCGCGCGGATGGGAAAAGTTGTTTGCCATGCGTAATTTTGAAATAAAAGATAAAAATGACACGGCAGTCGTCTCCGCCCGCAGCGCGTGGCTAATTGTAGATATGGAAAAACGCCGCCCTTTAAGGCCTCAGTCCGTAATGGACAACCTTCCTCAAAATGAGGGCTTGGAATCCCTTACCCCGGAAGAAAATGGCACCGCCGCTCTTACAGAACGCGGGGATCTTCAAAAAGTTATGGAAAGAAAGGCTCTTTATAACGACATTGATTACAACGGGCATGTTAATAACGTGCGCTACGTCCAATGGATAGAAGACGCCCTAGACCCGCAACTTTTAGAAAAAGCGGATAAATTCCGCATAGATATTAACTATATGAATGAAATTATGCTTGGAGAAACCGCAGAACTTTTATCCGCGCCAATCTCAGGTGAAAATAACGCCTTCGCCTTTGAAGGCCGCAAAAAAGAAAGCGGACAAACAGCGTTTCGTGCCGAATTACGTCTGAATATTTCACGCTAAGATAACGGACAAAAACCCCCTAATCCCCTCTTTGTGCTCTTAGTGAGAACCTCTTTCGAATAAATTAAGGAACAGTAATCTCCGAAGATGCTTTTCCTTCTCGCGAATAACTTCTGCGGGGATTATTTAAATCTACAAAACGTTTGCCCTGACAGAAAAATACGTATTGGTATGTGCCTGGCGGCAGCGGAAGCGTAAGGGTATAAACACCCGATGGGTTTTCTTTAAGTTCGTACATAAATGGGTCCCAGCCGTTAAAACTGCCGGCTACAGTGACGGTCTCTCCCGGGGGGCCGTTAAAAGTAAAAGTTAATCCTTCGGGCAGTCCTTTAAGAGGGTCGAGTTTTATTGGCCTAGGCGGCATACGTACAACCGATAAAATCAAACCGGAAACAGGGTCTCTGCGGGTTAGGGAATTATTCGGGTCTGTTGTCCACAGGCCGTTAATTACAAGCCTGTATCCAACTTCATTTAAACCTTCAGGAACCTCAAATACATGGAATTGAATACCCGAATCCTTGTAAGGATCGGGGACTTTTTTACCGGGCGGAATAGGAGCGTACAGGAGGTCCTGAGGGACAATAAGCTGCTTAAACCAGTATGTATAGGCAAAATTCTCATTGGCGAAGGCAATACCTACCCTTCTCAGGCTTGAATCGGCGGTAAAAACTATAAAATCTTTATAAATTAAGGGTGTTCCGGGGCCAGGCATGGTTAATAAGCGTTCAACCAGTTCGTAACTCTCCCAGTCGGCAGCCCCTACTGTAGACAGCGTAAAAGAGGAAATCAACGCTAAAAGAATAAAAAACCTAATCGTTCTCATACATTCTTTACAATTATCGGTCGATATATAATTATCTTAATATGCCTTCTTTAAACGCGCTGGGGCAGTTTAAGTCCTCTTTTAATAATATCGCAAATGAGAAAGCCGATATTGAATCCCTAAAACTGCCTTTTGACGACTTAAAGCTCCCGACAACAGAAGCGCCTCCTTTTGAATATAAAAGAAATGAAGCCCCGCCAACTGATGTTCCCATAGACGACGCAGGCGGCGCCGATGGTTTTGATGTTAACTCCTTTTTAAACGATATTCCCGGTGGTGATAGCCCGCCGCCCCTAGATATGCCCGCAGGCGGCGCAACGTCCGCTCTTGATGATTTTCTAAAAGACCTTAACACCGGTTCTTCAGAGACTGAAACAGCCGCGCCGGATACTTCCGGCGTAGATGATTTTTTGAACAGCCTTCAGAACGATGCCGCGCCGGATACTTCAGGTGCGCCAGATGCTTCAGGTACGCCAGATTTGTCAGGCGCAGATGACTTTTTAAGCGGCTTTCAGAATGATGCCGCGCCGGATACTTCAGGTGCGCCAGATGCTTCAGGTACGCCAGATTTGTCAGGCGCAGATGATTTTTTAAGCGGCTTTCAGAATGATGCCGCGCCTGATGAAACAAGTGCGCCGGACGCTTCAGGCGCGCCAGATTTGTCAGGCGCAGATGATTTATCTTCTATGGGTGGCGGTCAGGACAAAACTCCACCTTTAGATGATGAAGGTTCCGTACCCGATGATCTTTTATCGGGCTTTTCTGATGAGATGGAATCTGCTCCCACCGATTCAGGACTTCCCGATTTTAGTAAAGAAGACTTTAATGTTGATGCGGGGCAGGATGAATCTGAAAATGATGATTCGGGAGCCATAGACCTTGGCGGGGAAAATCAAAACGGTGAACTCTCATCAACCGGTTCCGGTACTGATGATTTAGGTATTGATAATACTGCATTTGACTCAGGCGCAACTGATAATCCGTTTGGAGAACCACCTTCTGAAGAACCTCAAGACTTTAACGACGGAATTGATATGGGCGGCAAATCGCCCGATTCCGCGCCTAAAACGGCTGACGATGATTTTTCTACGGACTCTTTGCCGGATATGAATTTTCCCGGGGGAGACGATAATGCGTTCTCAAGCGGGGATGATTCTGGTTCAGATGCGGGCTTTGACTCTTCTTTACCGGATATAGATTTTTCAAGCGCGGACAGTACTGCGGGTGATTCCGGCGCTGTGCATGATTTTGGAGATTTGGGCGCTGACTTTACATCCGATAAAATTGAATTGGACAGCGGCGGCGGGAGCGAGCCTGCGGCTCAGGAACAAAATGATTCTGGTTTTTCGGGCGATGCTTTTGGCGGTGATGAATTTTCGCTTTCAGGGCTTGATGATATTTTAAATAAATCAAAAGCCAGCGAACCAAAACCGCCGCCGCAGAAAAAAGGCTTATTCGGCAGGAAAAAGCAAAAAGCAGAGGAAGAAGAAGAAAAAGAACCAACAGAAGAAAACATTGATGAAATTTCTTTAAGCCAGGAAAATGTTGATAATTTAATACGCACACTTTCGTCTTATCCGTTGAATTTAAAAATCATCTGTGAAGAATTAATAGCCGAACAGGTTCTTCTGCCGGAGCAATTATCAAAATTAATCCGTTTTCTTGTAAATGGCGCGTCTGTAAAAGATACTGCGGCTCTCGCTGGAGAAATTACCGGTAAGCCGATTGTTATTCCCAAAAGTTTTGAAAAAAGCTCGGGTGCGGAGTTTGAAGCGGAGCAGTCAAGTTTTGCGTATATCTTTGTACACAATTTACTTCCGGTAATAAGGTTGTTTGCTTTCATTGCGGCAATGGCCGGCTCTATCATATATCTTAGTTACAAATTTATTTACATTCCCATAAAAGCCGAATCCCTATACAAACGCGGTTATGAACGTATTCCCGCCGGAGAATATCAACGGGCAAACGAATTATTCCACGACGCGTTTACATTGCACCGTAAGAAAAAATGGTTTTATTCCTACGCCGAAGCGTTTACTGACCAACGCCGTTATATGCTTGCGGAAAACAAATATGACGAACTTTTAAGATACTATCCCCGTGATAAAAAAGGCGTTTTGGATTACGCGGCTCTTAACACTTATTATTTAATGAATTACGATAAGGCAAATAAACTTTTACAAAGGGAGCTTCTTGATTACGCTCCCAATGATTTTCAGGGGCTTATTGCCGCAGGAGACAATTTCCTTGACTGGGCGGATTCCAATCCTTCAAGATTTTATGATCGATACGAAGATGCGCGTTTTGCTTACGCCAGGCTCATAGAAAAATACGGATGGCAGCCGACTGTTGTTGAGCGGATGTTGAAGTATTTTATCCGTACGGACAATTTAAAAGAAACGCTTTTATTAAGAGTCTGGTTTGAAAACGATCCAAAAAGGCGAAAACTCTCTCCTCCGTCTCTTGCGGAGCTTGGCGGATATCTTTTGGACAAACAGCTTGAAAAGGCATCGGGCGTACCCAATTTTTATGTTGAAAGCATAGAAAGCGTAAGGGCTATGCTTTTACAGGCAATCGCCGGAGATCCGTATTTGCCTGAACCGCATTACCATCTTGCCCGCTATCATCACAATCTTGGTAATACCCACGAAGAACGCCTGACTTTAGAAAACGCCATCCGCGCCTTCGACCTAGCTAAGCAGGAAACTGTTAAACGCCGCCTTTACCGCGTTGACACTCAATATCGTTACGCGAATCTTCTTATCGAAAACCGTGAATTTTTTCCCGCCGATGAACAGGCGGTAAAAGGGATAGAACTCTTTGAAGACTTCCTCAATAGGAATTTAATCCCTCCATCTCCCCAAGTTGGCCAATTATACGCAATCCGTGGCGATCTTGAGTACTTTGTAAAAACAGGCAATATGGAAGCCGCCATCGCCAACTACAAAAAAGCCGAAGGGTACGGTTATGCCCCGCCTGAAATTGAATACCGTATGGGTGCCGCGTATTATCAGCGTGAGGACTGGAAAAATGCCCTTGAATATCTGTTTAAAGCTTCAAAGGAACTGCCATTGAACAGACGGCTTCTCTTTGCCATGGGTAACGCTGCATATCAGCGTGGCGACTACTTCGCGGCTCAAGGCTATTACAACCGTTTGCTTGACATCCTTGAAGTCCAGCGCACAAGATTGCCCGTCTTATTGCCGAATGACAATATCCAATTTCTTGAAACGGGAGAACGTCTGATGATGGCGCGAAATAACGCCGGAGTTGTAAATGAAGCCCTCTCTAATCAGACAGGCAATCGCGAATACCTGTCCAAAGCGATGGTTTTATACGCCGAATCCTCCCGTGCATGGGACGCGATAACCCGTAACCCCGAATCAATGGTAAGAATGCGCCTTACAGACAGCCCAGGCGCCCCAAGCATCAACCTTGGCTACTTGAACGCAAATAACGCCTTGCGCCCCACAAGCGGTTACAGACCGCAAATCTTTGTACGTATCGATAAAGACGCGCTTGAACCCTCCCATTGGGAAGAATTAGCTCCTTTAGGCGGCTTGTAGGGCATTTTTCACCGTAAAAACTGAAAAAATTGTACAAAGTACCATAATAAATTTTAATTATTTTTCTTGACGAATTTGCATGGTCATGCTAAAATTAAGTTTACCAGTTTGGTATTCTTAAAATTCTTACCTTTTGGATAAAGCTATGCAGTATTTTGATACTCATGCCCACTTAGGGCTTATTGTTGAAGACCCTATAGAGCAGTTAATTGTTATTCAGGAAGCCCGTCAGGCTTCCGTTACCAGAATTGTCTCGATTTGCAACAGTCTTCATGACTTTGGTCACGTTTATGAAAATCTCAAATCGGCAACAAATGTTTATCATGCCGTAGGCGTAAGCCCGTCTGAGGTACAAAACCCCGGTAAAGACTGGCTTCAGCATATTGAACAAAGCGTCCAATACCCGCGAGTAGTCGCAATTGGAGAAATAGGGCTTGATTATTACCGTAAATTCGGCGACAAGAAGTCTCAAATTGAGTTGTTCATCACCCAACTCGATCTTGCGGCCAAGCTTAGTATGCCTGTAATAATTCATAACCGAGACGCGGGGCATGATGTGCTTGATATTCTCCGTGACCGTCTGCCTCCTAAGGGCGGCGTGCTTCATTGTTACTCTGAAGATGCCGCTTATGCCGAAAAAGCCCTAGAGCTTAATCTGTATTTTTCTTTTGCGGGAAATCTTACATACAAAAACGCGAAAAATTTGCACGAAACAATTTCTGTTTTGCCCTTAGACCGTATATTGATAGAATCGGAAAGCCCGTTCATGGTTCCGGCTGATCATCGCGGCAAAAGAAATATGCCCAAGTATCTGCCGTTGACCGCCCGTTTTATGGCAAATATGCTGGATATGGACGACGAGGCTCTTGCCGCTCAACTCTGGGAAAACGCGAATAAATTTTTCGGCTTGCCGAATGAATAGCGCTGGTTTTTAACCACGAACCACACGAACGGCGGGGAAAGGGTATCACGCAAGATATATGCTATTTTGTGGTGATTGCCGCCAGAGTGAACGCTTATTCATCACTAGAATAGGCATAAGTAAAGGCGGGCATATTATCAACCGGTTTATCGCAGGGGATTGTATCCTCTTCACGGTAATAACAATTATCAAACCAATTTTTGCAGTTGTATAAGCCGCCGACATAAATGTCCATTTTGCCGAACCAACAGTCTTTTTTCAATGGGGTTTCACGTACAAATTGGTCATCTGTGAGGAATATAGAATATGGTGGTTTCTTTCCGGTTAGAAACAGCAATTCATAACAGTCTTTTTTTCCATTGTAAGTGCCTTTGGTAATTATAACTATTTCTGCTTCGGTTATATTTACTAACCAATCATCTTTTCTATCAGGCAGGAACATAGTGTATATTGAAGTGTGAAAGATAAGATAATAAAGATTTTCGTTATTGGCTTCATCTTCATAATATGTGGTATCCGTTATGTACCCTTCTTTGTCAAACTGATGCATTAAGGGCAATAAACTTAATTGTTTACACATTTTCTTACTCCATTAAAAACCCGTATTCATATACTTTGGGCTGTATTTTATCCGCCAATACTGACAGATTTTTACGTAATTTTTTTATAATGACGTTATATTGCTCATCATTGGATTTTGTTTTCATTGAGCCGCTGGTTTTTGAGCGTCCTTGAAAAAATTCACGAATGTCATAATAAGAAGCGTTTAACAATGTTTTATCATTGCCTTTTATTTTTGAATGGTAGTATGTCCATAACTCCTTACCCGCATCCATTACGGCTTTGGCTTCCTTGTTGAATTTTTTTCCATTTAGATAATTAACCATAAAATCCGATTTGAAGTTATCTTTAGCTCCCACTTCCTTTGCCGTAAAAGGTATCCAATGATTTACGCCGTCTTTTGCTGAAATACGATTTTGACCGTGGAATAAAGTAAAGGCTATACAGTCATATTTAAATGTTTTATCGGTTTTCCATTTTTCATTTGGATATAAAAATTGGTCACGGTCATTTAGCCAATCAGGAGCAATTACATGGCGTATAGTACAGTAAATACAAGCTTCAAATAAATTATTTTCTCCAATTACTAACTGCGTCCTATCTTTTGAAGAACTATGAGGAAGAGCTATAAATACCATATTAGAATTACCAAAATCAGTTCCACGATAATTTAGCACGCCGATTTTAGTCTTATTTATTACATCATAATCCTTAATCCAATCATTTAATGAAGGAACATCATCGCAAGCCCAATATTTTTTTGTTTGAATGAGTGAGCCGTCGTTATCTAAAACATCAGCGGCAGCATGACGGAAAACTCTTTTTGTTCCAGTATCCCATATTTTGAAACCAATAGGAAATTTACCATCAACATTATCAAATGTATTGGCATGAACCACAAAACATTTTTTTAATTTAGCTTTAAAGAAATTTACTCTGAAATATCTAAAATTAGGTGCTGTAAGTAATTTTAATTTAGAGAATTCCGCTATAATACATTCAGGAATTTCAAAATAAATTCTTGCTATAAATTGTGCAAAAAGTTCATGATTTGCTTTTTTTAAGGTTAGTGCATATTTATCGTGTATCTTATTTTTTGCTACTCCGCCTTTATTTTCAGTACCTTTACTGGCATCTTCCGCATAAGGCGGATTAATATAAACAATCAATTTTTTTCTTTTTTCAGGGTCATCAATTATTTGCTTTAACCCTTCCGGCAGTTTATCAAATTTGTCATTCAAAAAATCAAATTGAAACACATGATTTTCCAGTAAGTTTGCTCCGTTTTTTATGCGGTCTCTCATTACGCCCACGTCTTGATTGTCAAGCGTAGAAGCCCAAATATTATATTTATTGATTAACCCGACAAGTAAATTTCCAGTTCCGGCGGCGCAATCCCATACATAGTATTCATCTTGCCAATTCACGCCAAATGCTTTTGCAAGATATTCCTGCGATTTTTGCACCCATATTTGAGGGGTAAAAAAACTTCCTTTGCGTTCCCTTATATCCTGCGGAACTAATAAATCGCGGCGTTCAATAATATAGTTCCAATAGGTTTCCAATGGGGGGCGTTTGTATTTTCGCCAAAACTCATTATAGGCTTTTTGGTTATCTTTGAATTGTATTTCCCCAAAAAGCGAAATGCCGTATTCATCCTGACCTTTGGCAAATTTATAATGATTGCTCTGTAAAACGATAAGCAGCCTTTCTTTAAGGGATACGTTTTCTATTGACAATAAATCGGCTAAATAAAAATCTCCGTCTATTATTCCGCCTTTTTTCGCCATGTCCCAATCTATGGCGATTGACGGCTTTACCGTTTCTAACCAGCGGTTGTATGTTGGCACAAAGTTACTTATATCTATTTGAACAAGAGAAACTAATTCAGGAAAAAGAGGCGTGCTGGAAGAAAAATTATTTTTAATAAATTCCTGAAGGATTTGTTTATCGTCATCAAAAGAAAATAACATGTCATTTTCTTCTATTGTTTTTTCAACGATAGATTTTATCTGCTTAAACTCTTTTGTTTTATGGTCGCTGGGCGTTACATTCCAATTAAAATCGGTTTGATAGAAAATTTCGTGTATGACATTGTACTGCAAGAACGCTATTTTTTCGTAATCGAAAACGCATAAAAAGGGCGGTGGGTTGTGTTTGTCAAATGTTCTTGCCTTGCCTATGGTCAGTATTAACTGGGCAAACATTTCAATAATATCCGCCGTATTTTTTTTTGTTTCCGCCCAAATTAAATGGCTTTCCGCATTGTCGGTGATGACAAAATCTATGCGGTCAACTTCCTGCATATATTTGAATTTTTTACTTCCAAAATATTCCTGAAATACGGCAGTTTTAAAGTTGGCTTCGCCTATTTTCTGGTTGCTTTTAGGCATTTTCCCTTCCCGATGTATAGTATCATATTTGAGGATAATTCGCTATATCTTGGACGAATCAAAATGAAGGATTTTTTAGGAGATTTCTCTTTGTTTTATGTTAATTAAGACATATAATAAAGAAATTAAGGCATACCAGAGAGCAAGGGTAAGGGATACGAACAATAGGGAGAGCGAAAAAATTTTTAACAACGAGATAAAACAAACAAAGGAAAAAGAAAATTTCGCTTTTCCCCACTCCCCACTCCCTAAGGCAGCAACGCTGCCCCCCTACTCCCCATTATCCACAACTCTCTTCCACCCCATTAAAATAGGCTCTCTTGAACTGCCAGGAAACCTTTTTCTTGCGCCTGTAGCCGGTTACACTGACCGTGCGTTTCGTTCCATTTGCGCCGAAGAGGGGGCGTGTTTTTCGTTTACGGAGCTTGTCTCCGCCGAAGCATTGTACCGTAATTTTGGGCGGTACGGGTTGGGGGCGGAATTGGGAGCGTCATCAGGCGCAAACACAGCCGCCATCAATTTGGTTCGGCGGGGGGAGAAAGAAAAATTCTACGCGATACAATTATTTGGCGCGGAGAGCGAATCTGTCTACAGGGCGGCTTCTCTGCTTGCGCCACTGAAGCCGGACGCTGTGGATATTAACGCCGGTTGCCCTGTTCCCAAAGTTGTAAAAAACGGCGCAGGGTCTGCATTGATGAAAAATCCGTCCGGCATTGGCAGAATAGTGGAGGCCGCAGTTCGCGCTTCCCGTGAAAGTTTAGGCAGTGTTCCGGTAACAATAAAAATCCGTTCAGGGTGGGACAGTGCTTCGCTAAACTACGCTGAGTGCGCACGAATTGCTGTTGAGGCGGGAGCGGCAATGGTCAGCCTGCATCCCCGAACACGCGCGCAAAATTACGGCGGCAAAAGCAATTGGTCACACATTACGGATTTAGTTTCCCGCCTGCAAATCCCCGTTACAGGTTCCGGTGATCTTTACACGCCGGAGGACGCGCAAAAAATGCTCAAAGACACAGGCTGTGCGGCGGTAATGTTCGCAAGGGGTGCGCAGGGCAATCCGTTTATCTTTTCGCAAACCCGTTCCCTGTTGGAAACAGGCTCATGGGAGCATGTTTCGGTTTCTGCGCGGATAGCCGTTGCCATGCGCCACCTTGAAATGCTTGCCGCAGACATTGGCGAGCGCACAGCTTGTCTTGAAATGCGAAAACAATTCTGCGCCTACACAAAAGGCGTTGTCGGCGGCGCGGTTTTACGCGAAAAAGCCGTTCACGCGGAAACGATTGAAGAGTATCAGCGGATAGTTACTATTTCCGCAAACTGAACGAATCGCCTACATCATTGAGGAACGGGAAATCAGGAAGACCAAATTTATAATTACCGGTAAGGTTAAAATTAAAATTGCCTTTAAGAACGTTGACTCCGATTGCAGTAAGATCTTTAAGAGCTACAGGAAGTTGAAAGGTTATTTTTTCTGTAGCGCCGGATTTTATGTTAGGACTGCCGGTAATTCCCACCCTGGATAACGAAGTATTGCCAATTTGCAGAACATAGGAAAGATCATTAATTTTTACGGCAATATTGCTGTTGTTTTTTACATTCAAAGCTAATGAAATATTCGCGCCTGTAGGAACGCCGGGAATAGAGCCGTAAGTGAATGTTGTACTGGGTGCTGCCGCGATGCTTATATCAGGAAGGCGCAAGAGAGGTAATTTTCCTTCATGCTCAAGGGGAAAAGACAAATCCCCAAGTCCTTTTATGGGAATATGCGCTATCATTTTTATTTTATACGAGGCATTATTATCATTCAGAGAAGTGATTGCTTTAATCAGATTCACATAGGTAAAACTCACCGGAAATTGTACTTGCGTTGATCCACGGGATTTAAGCGAACCATTACTCTCTATGATTCCTTTTACAAAGGGATTATTAACAATTGATAAATCCCAATCGATCTTCGGGAGCGGAATATCAATGGAATTGTCATTTTTTACATCCACCGTGCTTAGCAAGGTGAGTCCATTAAAATCAATCTTGGAAAAGTCAACTGATTTGAGCGTTACCTCAGGCGCTTTAACCACATCTTTTAATAAACCGGCTAATATACTACAAGTAGTACACATTAATCCGCATATCAGAACTGCCGCCATAAGTAATAATTTTTTTTTCATTTTCATCCTCCTATTGCGGTCTATTCCCGCCGTCATATATTTGTCTAATATTTATGACAGTATAACACTTTTATTAAATTATTTACAGTAATTTATAAGAAAATTGAAGGCAATGCGACAGGTTGACCTTATTTAAATCTATCTTTATTCTTAAAGTATGAACATAATCAGGCGGCCTTTAAGATACAGTAATGACGGTGTTGTATTTTGGCTTATAGGAATTAACATTCTCGTCTATATATTTATGAGGTTTTTAGGAAATCAAATCAGGGTAACTCTGAATGTAGACATGGAAAAAATACCCGTATCCCTTGCAAATGCGATGGCAATGATCCCATTTACGGTTATACATGGATGGATTTGGTCTTTTATTACTTATATGTTCATGCACGGCAGCGTTACCCACATTCTTTTCAATATGCTAGGGCTTTTTATTTTTGGAGTTCAAGTTGAAAGGCAGATGGGCAGCCGCGAGTTTTTGCTTTATTACCTTCTTACAGGCGCGCTGGCGGGAGTTTTTTCTTTTGGAGTATATTTCTTTACATCTCCTTATGTCCCGCTTATCGGAGCGTCCGGCGCTCTATTTGCCGTTGAACTAGCTTATGCGATATTTTTTCCCGATTCAATTCTTTATATTTGGGGGATACTTCCCCTTCGCGCCCCCGTGATGGTGCTTGGTTTTACCGCGCTTGAATTGATTTTTTCAGTAACCGGACGCAATAGCGGAGTAGCGCACCTTACCCATCTTGCCGGCTTTGCCACTGGCTGGCTTTATTTTCAGATTCGCTTCGGAGTGAATCCCTGGCGGCGGCTTACGGGGCGGTAATTATGAAAAGAGTCGGCATACTTTTTGGCGGCAAGTCCGCAGAACACGAAATTTCTTTGTTATCCGCAAAAAATGTCTACGAGGCGATTGACAGGACAAAGTTCGATCCCGTCTTAATCGGTATAGATAAAACAGGCCGCTGGCTGATAAATGACGCAGAAAAATTTTTACTTAACTCCGACAATCCCGCTCTTGTAAAAATCAATCCAAACGGCAAAGATGTCTCTCTGCGCCCCGAAAGCAACGGAATGTTTTCCGCAGAAGGCGCGGGTAATTTTAACATTGACGTAGTATTTCCCATTCTGCACGGACCTTTTGGCGAAGACGGAACAGTACAAGGTTTTTTAAAGTTAGCTGACATTCCCTACGTCGGCCCCGGAGTGCTTGGCTCCGCAGTTGGCATGGACAAAGATGTGATGAAGCGGCTTTTGCGTGATGCGGGAATCCCCATTGGAAAATTTATCACTATTAAAAGTCATGAAAAAATACCGCCCTTTACGGAAATAAAAAACGAATTAGGCATTCCGTTTTTTATTAAACCCGCGAACATGGGCTCTTCTGTCGGAATCAGCAAAGTTCGCAGTGAAGCGGAATTAGCCGCCGCGTTAAAGGACGCTTTTTTATACGACACAAAAATCATCATAGAAGAATTTATCCCCGGCAGAGAAATAGAATGTGCCGTTCTGGGAAATGAAAACCCCGCCGCGTCCGTACCCGGTGAAATAATTCCCTCTCATGACTTTTATTCTTACGATGCCAAGTATCTTGATGAAAAAGGCGCCGCTCTTGAAATCCCCGCGAAACTTGATGATGTGACAAAAAAGCGGATTCAAAACCTTGCGGTAAAAGTTTTTCAGGTACTCTGCTGTGAAGGGCTTTCGCGCGTGGATTTCTTTTTAAAAACCAGCGGCGAAATAATAGTCAATGAAATAAACACAATGCCGGGTTTTACAAAGATAAGCATGTATCCAAAAATGTGGGAAGCAAGCGGAATAAGTTACACCGAGCTTATTACCCGCTTAATTGAATTGGCTGTCAGCCGGTTTGAGAAAGAGCGAGGGTTGAAAACGAGTGTAAATTAAGCTAAAAAAGCCTACGACTTTTTTAGCTTAGAAGTTTTGCCAAAAAGAAATATACAGTTTTTATTATGATTTTTTACTTTCGCAAGACTCTATGTTTTTTGCGGTAAAGATTTACAATTTCCCGATCCGGCTCGCTGGCGAACATTTCCCCTTTTCCGGTTTCCAACCATTTTGCGCTGATAACGGTGGTTAGGTTGAAGACAGGTAAGTATCAATATTATTGACAAATGATAGCAAATATGCTATCATTTATTATAGGTAAGCACGATAAACTTATACAGAAGATTTTTAGGGATAATGCAGATATTACCCCAGATGAAGCTGTAAAAGTTCTTAAGAAGTTGGGGTTTAAGGCAACACCGATTGGTGGTTCTCATCTTACTTTCAGGAAAGTAAATTGTCAGTCTGTTACAATAGTTCTTACTCAAAATCCGCTAAAGTTGTACTTGTTGGAAAAATTACAGGAAGCGTTAATTAATGAGGGGTATAAAAATGAATGAAAAAAATTTAGATTATTATTTGAGTCTTCCTTATTCTTATATTATTGAATGGTCTGAAGTTGATGGCTGTTTTTTAGGCAGTATTGTTGAGCTTGAACGCTATATGACTTGTGGACAAACTCGTGAAGAAGTATTGTCAAATTTAAAAGAGGCGCTTGCTTCTTATGTTACAACAAGCCTTGAGAATAACATGGAAATTCCCGAACCTCTTAAAATAAAGGATTTTAAGGGAAACATAACTTATAGGACGACTAAAGAACGTCATTATCAACTCGCAAAACAGGCAAAATTGTATGGTAAAAGTATTAATGTTCTAATTGATGAAGCGATTGGTGAAAAACTTAAAGCGACTATTTAAAGCATACATCTTAACGCACATTTTATGAAAAATGAAAATATTCTATTCCTCTTTTTCCGTTCTAGTACTATTTTCGTAATTAATAATCTCCAGCAACTGCCGCTTGAAATAGCCCTTAAAGAAGGGATTTAACTGGCGGTAAAGGTTGACAATTTCCTCAATTTCCCGATCTGGCTCGCTTGCGAACATTTCCCCTTTTCCCGTTTCCAGCCATTTTGCGCTGATGCCAGTGGTTAGGTTGATAAGCTTGATCATGCGAGGATTGATTTTACGGTCGCCAATCTCCATAGAACCTAAAAAACCGGTAGTAACGCATATTTTTTTGGAAAATTGGGCTTGGGTTAAGTGCAGTTTCTTTCGAGCATAGGCTAACCGCTCATTTACCGTCATCACCATAGTTTAACAAATATCATCATAGATAACAAGATAAAGGTAATAATGGGTAATTTATTCTTAAATTAGTGTTTTTTTGTTAATTTATCGTTGACATATTTACATCTATGATGTATATTTTACATCTATGAGATTATCAAATTACCATGTCTTTGATGGTGAAAATATATTTCTTCTATACTCCGGTCTTAACAGTATCGTTGACAAAGAACGAAAGCACCTTAAAAACATTGCTCAATCTCTTATTGCCATACAGAATCGTCCGGGGACTCCTGTGCCTGACAGTATTGGGCGGGAAATCATGAGAGATTCAACGAAGGATTTATTAATGGGAGTGAAATGAAAAAATTTAACTTGATTTAATCAAGCGTTTAATTATGCATTATAAATTCTGAATATATATCAGAATTTAATAAATCTAAATGCATAATAAAACTTTGTTACCAAAGTAAGGAGGAAAAAACTATGGTAAACAAAAATTTCTGGTTAGGGATACTGGTATTAGTATTCGGAATGATGGTTATTGGGTGCGGTGACGGGTCAACAGATGACGATTATGATAACAGACCATCTTTAAGAGTGTTTGTTGACATTGACAATTATTATCCTGTTATAGGAGAAACTATAACTGCTAGTTATAGTAACCCGTTTAATCATGAGGTAATAGGTAGCCCATCATGGACTTGGTATAAAACAACAGAAGAACTCACGTATTCAGATGATGTTTTAAAAAAAACAAGTGTAGGTTATGGTAATACTTATACCGTTAAACAAACTGATGTTGGCTTTTTTCTACATGCAGTATTAACCTATAGTGGAAATAGCGGTTTCGATGTAGGAAGTACTTCTTCAGTTCTCGGTATTCCCGCAACAGCAACAGTATCTGTTTCAATTAGTGCTAGTCGTGTATTAAGAAATGATTCTTATTCTACAATGCCAAATCATTATGTTAGAATAATATTGGCATTATCAGATGGTAGATGGAATCCAGTTTCTTACAATACAGCTAAGAACTGGATTTCACTTTCTGGTATTCCAAGTGTTTCTTCTTGGGTTCCACCTAGTGGGTATATAGGTCCATATGTATCGAATAAAGGACGGAATTTAGTTTTTGTTTATTCAACACGGTCGGAAACTACGCTATCTATAAATAACCTTACCGCCGCTTTGGTTAGTTCACAACTTTCAACAATGCGAAGCAATACCAATGTGTACAACAGCCTTACAACTGGTACGCCTTCATCAGCTTCTGTTTCTCAATGGACAATTTCGGAGGACTTGTATGAATATTAGTAGCAAATTTCAACCACCAAGCAAAGGCGATGTAGTTTGGGCTTTTCGTTTTCCTTATTTCCATTGCGGCATATACGAAGATGAAAATTCCGTTATTCATTTTGCATCAACGGAAAATGCTTCAAAATCAAAGGAAACCGCTATTATATGTAAAACATCTCTTGAAAAATTTGCTGATGGTTTTCCTGTTTTCGTTGTTGAATTCCCAAATGAGAAATGTTTTCCTCCCAACGAAGTTATAACCAGAGCGCATTCACGTTTAAATGATACTGGATATAACCTGCCTTTGAATAACTGCGATCATTTTGCCACATGGTGTAAAACAGGCAAGCATAACTCTATTCAAATTGATTTTATCAAGGAAATGGTTATAGCAATATGCAAAGCTTTGGACAATTCAGGGAATAAGAAAACAGAATTTGCAAAATATGTGGAAATTGCCATTAAAATATACGAAATTGCAGAAATATTTGCATCGCTTGAAATCAAAAATAAACTATAGAATATTGAATCGTATGGGGATGGACATACACCAAACCCAACGAAGACAGTCAGACATGGACGAAACAGTAGAGCATAGCAAGCTAACGCATAGCTATCTGTTACAACTTTTTCGTAACGTACCCTGCCTTGTATGGTACACTATAATGGGATGTGATCACGGTAATAAAATGCTTATTACCGCTAGAAGATGTATGCCGAATAAAATCCTTGACTGTACTAAATAAATTCTTTGGGCATACATCGTGTTGTACACAAAGCTATCTGTTACCAGTGCGTGTACAGTCAGACATGGACGAAACAGTAGGACATAGTATACTGTACGAACCGCTTTTTTACGATATAATTAAAGCAGGAGGATCGTATGGGAAACGTATCCGCAGAAATCACCGTTAAAAACGCAGGTGATCTAATTCGTCTCAAAGATGGGCATATAACCGAAAAAGAAGTCCGTACCGTAACATTAACCGCCGTAGTCGATACCGGAGCCACAACATTAGTAATCACAGAGGACACATTCAAACAGTTAGGAGTGTCGGAAGTTGAAAAACGCGAAATAAACCTTGCCGGAGGCGGAAAAATAGAATGTAAAGTTACCGATCCTGTACAAATTCAATGGAAAGATCGTTTTGCTTCGGTTAATGCCGTAGTATTACCCGGTGGGAAAACGCTTCTTGGTGTAATGCCATTGGAATTTATGGACTTGATAGTTGATCCTGTCCGCCGTGAACTAGTCGGCGCTAATGGCGACAAAGCAGTTTTAATGGCAATGTAACACAGAATGTATGCCGAATAAATTCTTTAGACATACATCGTGTCTCCACATTAAATTTATCTATGGTCAGCCTCATGCCGATCCGCTATCGAAGCTAACTCATGCATCTGGTCGCGTAATTGATTTGTCATTGCAATCATTTTATCGTAGTCAGTTTTTACGAAGTTGCTGATGTCGCGCAGATCACAAAGGGCGTCTGTTATATCTCCGCTTTGGGAGGACAGTTCATTGAAGGTGTTTATCAGCTTAGTCATAGTATCAGCAAAGTCGTTTATCGCCGTGGACATTTCGGTAATTCTGGTACCGGTATCGCCCGATTGTTTTGATGTTTTAGAGATGCCGTCTATGATGTTTTTTAACGTCTGCGATATGTTACGCGAATTTTCCCTTGTACTCACGGAAAGATGGCGGATTTCGTTTGCTACTACGGCAAAACCCCTTCCCGCTTCTCCGGCATGAGCGGCCTCAATTGCCGCATTCATGGAAAGCAAGTTTGTATTGGCGGCAATTGCGCTGATAATTTTAATTGCGGACACTATGCCGTCAACTGATTGGGAAATGCCCTGTATTGATTGTATTGTCTCCTGCATGGATGTTTGGCTTTTTGAAGTGTTTTCTATCAAATCTTTTATGTCTTCACGTTTTTGCCGTGAAAGGTCAGAAGTAGTCATTAACGAATTAACCATTACTTCAGTTTTTTTAGAAGATTCATCTACGGATTTGGATTGAGAATCTATGTTTTGATACAAATTGTGTACAATTTCCACTATGCCATCGATAAGAAGGGTTGCGTTGTTTATATGTTCGGTAAGCAGCTTGTTTAATTCCGCCGTATTCACTTCATCCTTGAGCCGTTCAAGTATGTAGTGGGCGCAGTTATCCGGTTTATTAAGACCGTTAAAAATAGCCCTTGCCATAGATTGGCATTTTCCGTATCCGCAACTTGTACAATCGTATATATCCTTTTCACTGAATTTTCTCATGCTTTTATAAACTTCTTTTAGCTCTTCATCATTTGGTTTTTTAATTGTATAGTTATCGGATAAATCCCTGTAAGTTCTATCGTATAAATTTTTCTTCCAGTACTGATTTAAAACTTTATGATATTTATTATATTCCGATTCTCCTTTTTCAGAATGATGATATTTTTCCAGCCTTGCTATGCGTTTGCGGACCGGGTTTTCTATAACAGCCATTGGTTGTTTGCTATTCCCTGTTCCGGGGCCGCCATTACAGCCTTTTTCGCAATTCAGGCAGTCTATCAATAACGGTAATTCAATATCATCTTTCAGATGTTCAGAGATTTCTTTTAAGTACGGATATATTGTGTGAACTCCTTCTGTCTTTAGAGTTTTCCGCCTGATACCCGGAACAAATCGTTCTGCGGTATCCAGCAAACCGCCCGGAGTGGAAAAACCTACAGCGCGTTCAGCGCGCGGACCTATATAAAAAGTTTCAGGGAAGGAAGAAATATCGATATTATTCTTTTCAATATAATTTTTCAAAGCATACATTGTAACGTTGTAATCTCCCATTTTTGTTTCATCAAATTCACGCCGTTTGGCGATACATGGGGAAATAACGGCAACTTTATAATTTTTGTAATCGGGATAATATTCACGAATCATTTTTATAGTATGCATCATGGGACTGTCCGCCGGCGCAAGATAGGGCAGTAATTCAGGATGATAAATCTGAATATAGCTGACAATCGCGGGGCATGGCTGGGCAATTACCGTTCTGGGATTTTTTGCTTTAATGTAATTAAGGTATGAAATAACGGTTAATTCGGCGCCGAAACTTACGTCAAAAGTATCTACGCCGAGGGATTTAAGCCATCCGTTTAAATTAAGATATTTTTCCGGAAAAACCGACGCGACAGCAGGGGCCACGACGGCAACCATCTTTTGTCCCTGTTTAAGATCGCTAAAGAAATGAGGAGTATCGTCAACTAATTTTCTTGCGCTGTGCGAGCATACCAAAATACAATTTCCGCACCCTATGCAAATGTCAGGGTTTATAGACAGTTTATCGCCTGACCCATCCATGCAGAATTTCACAGGACACCCTGTGATACATGCGTAACAATTTATACATTTATCGCTATCAATTTGAATGACAGGCGTTAGCAGTGACTTTCCCATGTTGTCACCTCCATGAACAAATGAAAATATGCAAATATTATACTATAAAATAAAAGTAATTTCATGATTTTTTTTGATTTTTCGCGAATTTTGTTTTTTCTTTAACGGTTTCGTCTATTGACCGCCCACATAATTTTTGATAATTTTTATATATAAATTGAGGTAATTATGCCAATAGATATTAAAAATATTGTAAAAAATTTACATCCGCTGGAAGTACGGATACTCCTTAATTATAAAAAAGGAGATGAACTTACAATAGAAAAGGTTGAGCAGGAACTGGGATTTAAGCCCGGAAACGGAAATCAAGCACTTTCCTGGCTTGCCGGCAAGGGGCTGGTAAGTGAAATCCGGCATGAAACTGCGGTGTTTTTTGAATTGACGGAACTTGGAAAAGTATGGAAAGAGAAAGGCAGCCCCGAAGAGCGCATTGTTGAACTTGTAAAAACAAAGAGCGGAAAACTTAAATTGCCCGATATTGCGAAGGCGCTTAATATTGAAAATAAAGACATTGGGAGCGCATTTGGAAGCCTTTCTAAACTTGGCATACTTGCAATGGACGGCGATAAAAATGTAATTATGTCGAAAGAGCCGTCTGCTGATCAATTTGCCGTACTTCGCGGTTTGCTGGAAAAAGGCTTAAAAGGCGCAATTGCTGAAAGCTCTTTAAATGCGGCTGAAAAAAACGCCATGTCCGGCATCGCGAAAAAACGCGGCGCGGCAGATGCGCCGTTCCGCCAGATAGACCGTGAAACGGTCTACTTTGGATTTACAACAGCGGAGGGCGGACAAGTTCCCGCCATCGAAGCGGCGCAGGCCCTAAAAGCGGCTGGAATCACAGGCGATGAAATTGGCTCCTTGACCCAATCAATGCTTGAGGATGGCAGTTGGAAGGGAAAGACATTCCGCTCTTACAATGTTAAAACGCCGCCTGTTCGCCTAACGCCGGGCAGAAGTAACCCCTACGCTAAATTTTTAGAAAATGTAAAAGATAAACTTACTTCCCTGGGTTTTGAAGAATTTGACGGCCCGTTAGTTGAGACTGAATTCTGGAATTCGGACGCTCTTTTTATGCCGCAGTTTCATTCAGCCCGCGACATTCACGACGCGTACAGCGTCGCCGATCCCGCTAACAAAGACGGGGTTGCCGGCAATTCTGCAAGCGAGATAACTGGCAATTCCGTAAACGGGATTGCTGGCAATTCTGCAAGCAGAATTGCCTTGGCAAAATCAATCAGCGAACCGTGGCTTTCCAATGTCGCGTCCGCTCATGAAAACGGAGGCACAACGGGCAGCCGAGGCTGGAACTACAGTTTTGACCGTGATTTTACAAAGAGGCTTATCCTGCGTTCTCAGGGGACTGTGCTTTCCGCGAAACAACTGCCAACGGCGAAAATCCCCGGCAAATACTTTGGTATTGTGCGTTGTTTCCGCTACGACCGCGTAGATGCGACCCATCTGCCCGACTTTTATCAAACCGAAGGCATTGTGTTAGGTGAAAACGTCAACCTTCGCACGCTTTTGGGAATGTTGGAAATGTTTGCCCTCGAAGTCGCCGGAGCGAAAGAAGTTAAATACGTTCCCGGCTACTTCCCGTTCACGGAGCCGTCCGTTGAAGTGCATATCAAACACCCGGTACTTGGCTGGTTCGAGCTTGGCGGTTCCGGCATTTTCCGCCCTGAGGTAACTTCCAGTCTTGGAGTGAACGTCCCTGTCGCAGCATGGGGCATAGGCATAGACCGCATGGCGCTAATGGCGTTGGGATTAAATGATCTTCGAGAATTATTCAGCAGTGATATTGAAAATGTAAGGCTAAGAAGAGCGAAAGCTAGTTAATTTAACGCTGCTGTTTTGCAACATCGCAGATGCGGCGAGCCATATTATTCAAAGGAACCTGTTCCATAACATGACCCAATTCATAAGCGACACGGGGCATTCCGTAAACTACAGCGCTGGCTTCATCCTGACCGAGTGTCATGCCGCCTTCTTTGTAAATAGTGCCAAGGTGCTGCGCCCCATCGCGTCCCATGCCCGTCATGATTACTCCGAGCGCGTGATTTGTAAACGCCATTGCAACAGATGCGAAAAGCACGTCTGCGGAAGGCCTGTGGCCTGAAACCTGCGGAGAGTCGGAAAGACGGGCAACCGCGTTGCCGTATCCCTTTTTTTCTACTTCAAGATGTTTGTTGCCCTGCGCGATAAGGATTCTGCCTGGTTTTATTTCATCGCCGTCTTCCGCTTCTTTTACATCCAATGGGCAAATACGGTCAAGACTCTTTGCAAATTCATTTGTAAATCCTGCCGGCATGTGCTGTACTACGACAATTGGCACTTTTAAATCGGCATCTATATTGGAGAAAACTACGCGTAACGCGTCAGGTCCCCCTGTGCTGATACCGATAGCTATAATTTCAGTGTTAGCCGGATAACGCGCTCTGACAGGAGGTTGGGCGGGAGCGGCAGGCGCCTGGACTGCCATTTTAAAATAAGTAGCCACATCTGAATTTTTTGCGGCTGGAGTTTTTGGCTCATATTCCGAGGGGGTAAGTACTTTTTTACCCTGCGATCTGCGGTATGACCCGCCATAACCTAAAAGCTTGCTTACAAGAGTGTCTCTTACTACATGAATGTCCTCGGATACGGAGCCTGAAGGCTTTTGTATAAAGTCGCTTGCGCCGAGAGAGAGAGCTTCCATTGTTATTTCCGCGCCTCGTGAAGCAATGGAAGAAAGTATTACAACGGGAATTTCAATTCCTAATTTTTTTCGTTCTTTTAAAAATTCAATACCGTTCATTTCCGGCATTTCAAGGTCAAGGCAAATAACATCAGGATTAACACGGGGTATCTTTTGAAGGGCAAAACGGCCATTCATGGCTTTTTCGGCAACAACTAAGCCCGGCGTATCTTCGATCATGTGTCCGATTAAATTTCGCATTAGCGCTGAGTCATCAACAATCAAAACGGATATTTCATCTGCCATCTAACTTTCTCCTAGACTTTTTTACAATATAAAGTTGCCCATTCGGTCTTTAAAAACTCAAACTTTGTATTCATCCCAAACAGTGACTCAGAATGACCAATAAACAGGAAAGACCTGGATGCCATAGAATCCCAGAAACGGTTCATAACCGCAGTTTGAGCCGCTTCATCAAAATAAATAATTACATTACGACAGAAAACAATGTCAAGGTTTCTTTGCTGGGAGTCGTTTTTCAGGTTGTGATAGTCAAATTTGATTTTTGCTTGAATATCAGGATGTATCTTAAATCCGCCGTCTACTTTGTCAAAATATTTTGCAAGGTAGTTATCGGGGATGCCAACGATCCTGCTTTCGGCATAGAAACCTTCTTTTGCCGTCATTAAACATTTAAGTGAAATATCGCTTGCAAGAATCTCAAAATTCCAAGCTTTTGGGAGAACTTCGCTTAATAACATGGCGATAGTGTATGGTTCTTCTCCTGTAGAGCATCCGGCGCTCCATATCCTGATTGTTCCCGGAGTTTTTTTGATATTGTTCATCAATTCCGGAAGAACATATTTTTCCAGCGCGTCAAAATGCGCTTGATTTCTGAAAAACCGAGTCAGATTGGTTGTGATAGAATCCAAAAAACCGTTTAATTCCTCTTTGCTCGATTTTATTGTATCAAGATATGAAGAAACGGAAGTAATGTTTTTTTCGCGTAACCGTTCTTTTAACCTGCTTTCCAATATTGAACGGTTTGTAGATGTGAATGTTATACCGCTTTCCCTGTAGATAAGGTCGCGATACAGTTCAAAATTAACATCATTAAGAAATTCTATTTCAGCCATATTTATATAATAAGTTACTATTTAATAACTGTCAATTGGTAATGGTCAAAATTATACATAATAAGTGAAAATTTAAAATGACAAGAAAAATTTACTTCTTATTTGCCAAATTGATTTTTATGTTTTTTATTGATTTTTGGGCATTTTATCGGTTTTTTCATTGCTATTTTCTTCTTTATTTGGCAATAATGGCTAAATTTTGCAAAATTTTGCTTTTCAGACCGAATTAGGTGTTGTCAAAGGCAAAATTTCCATGTTTTTTCGCAAAAAATGGCTCAATTTACCTTAAATTTTGAAACTTCACTGAATAAGGTGTCAATACAGTCTTTGTTTGTTTTGCTTATCACTTCAACTTGACTTACGGAGGAATTTATCTTTTCCGCGCCGTTTACAATTTCGTTCATGTCGGTAGAGATTTCCACAGTCACTTTTTCAAGATTTCTGCTTTCCATAATGACTTCTTTACTGCCATCCAGCATCTCCGTCGAACCGCGCTTAACCATTTGGGTTAATTCCTTCAACTTGCTTACGGCTTCATGTATCTGCTTACTGCCGCGTCCCTGCTCTTCCATTGCGGTGTAAATATTGGTTTCCTGCTCCGAAACGGCGCGTACCTTTTCGTCAACATCATTAAAATTATCAAGCGCGGTGTTAGTTGAACCGGTGATGGTTTCTATTGAGATTTTTATTTTTTTGAGTACGTCAGAAATTGTTTTTGACTGTTGGGCGGCGCTCTCCGCCAATTTGCGTATTTCTCCGGCAACTACGGCAAAACCTTTCCCCGCTTCTCCGGCATGGGCGGCTTCGATTGCCGCGTTCATCGAAAGAAGATTTGTCTGGCTGGAAATGTTTTCCATTACCGAGTTGATTTGCATCAGCCCCTCAGATTCTTTGGCGATTTCCTGAATATCCTGCGTAACTTTTTGCAGGCTGGTTCGTCCGTGATCCGATACTTTGATTAACTCCTGCACGCTTTGCGCGTTACGTCCCAAAGTTTGAGTAACGTTCTCTATACTGGCAAGCATTTCTTCTATTGCGGAAGAAGACATGGACACGCTTTCAGTTTGAGCTTCAACGTTTTTATCAAGCTTGTCAATGTTAGCTGTCACATTATTCATTGTCGCGCCGGTTTGTGAAACTGAAGCGGACTGGCTGGTTATTTTTTGTTTGATAGCTTCGATATGGGCTGTAATATGATGTATTGCCCCCACAGTCTCCTGCATATTTGAGGCCAGATTGCCGCCTACACTATGAAGATTTGACGTTTCTCCCTTGATGACGACGATAAGATTGCGTATCTTATCAAGCGTCATATTAAAATAAGTCGCCAATTCCTGAATTTCATCATTCCGGTGAATATTGATCCGTTTAGTTAAGTCTCCTTCGCCAAGCGATATTTCTTTCAGAATAGCATTGATATTGTTAATTGGCGTAAATATCATCCGCATGAAAAACACCGCAAGCGCAATGCCAATGATAATGGAAATTCCGCCGATAATTGACTGTTGCTTTATTTCTAAAACAATTGAGTTGTGAAGACTCGTTCCGTTAAAGTCGCATCCCGCGATTCCTACTACCTTTCCTGAAGAATTTTTAATAGGGGAGTAAATTGAAACTATCCAGCCCCATTCACCTTGATCCACCAACTCGCTACATTCAGTTTTTCCTGAAATCATGACCCGCCTGAACGCTCCGTCATAATCGCTGGTATCTTCTTTGTCCCCAATTTCAGAAAAGTTATCTTCATCGTCCGGCTCAGAACTGCCGTCAATGATATATTGCCAAGTGTCACCCTCTACCTGAGACATGGTATACAGGTATAGACAGCCTGACAATTCTTTAATCTCCAAGAGCTTAATTCTGGTTTCTTCATAAAAAGGATCGTTTTTATCCAATGATTTGACTAGAGTATCAAATGAGTCACCGTTAACAATGGAAACCGCTTTCTCCACTATGGCAATACCTTGAGCGGAAAAAACCTCCGATGCCGCTTTTGTTGTTTGACGTATTCCCAATAAGGACAATGAAACGCTCAGAACAACTATAAAAACAGAAAAAATAAAAGCAAACCGAAACCGGAGTGAATGGAATAATTTCATAGATCTTCTCCATTAATAAAAAACATACTTAATTTTACAGCTAAACCAGTCCAATAATATTGGTCAAGATTAAAGAAAAACAGTTAATATTATACTAATTTATTGAGTTGTAACGTTTTCCTGCTTCTAAAGGTTTTTCTTTTACTGTGGCAAGTTGGCCAACTGTCATAATCCAGAAACCCTTCTCCCTAAGACCGTTGATAATATCAGGCAGAGCGCTAAACGTATCGCCTTTGGAAGTATTGTTGTCATGTAAAAGAATAATGCCGCCATCCTGCGGATTAGCAAGAACGCTGTCTTTTATTGATGTCGGCGTATGGCCGGTTCCGTCCCAGTCGTTGTGAACATTTCCGTCGATTAGAGCCATGCCCCTATCCTCGCAAACCTTTGATAAATTTGTTCCGTGGTTTAAATTGGGAGCGCGGAACAAGCAGGGATATTTTCCGGTTATTCCCTTGATTGCCAGCGAAGCCGCGTCAAGGTTTGCGGCAATGTCGCTTGTTGACGATCCGCCCAGACTGCCGTAACCATCTGAATGATTGCCTAATTCGTGTCCGGCGTTAAAAATTGCCTGCGCGACGGTTTTGTTTGAGCGGACATTCTGCCCTATTACAAAAAAAGTAGCCTTAACTTTTAATACATCAAGTTTTGCAAGCATGGCGGCAGTTCCGCCATTGTTGGATGGAGAACAGGGACCGTCGTCAAAACTTATGGCAATGTATTTGGTTGGTTTTACACTGTATCCGTACTCCTGCCATTTTGCTTTAATTTCCGCCTCAATATCTGCTTTTGAATAATCGTATTTCATAATTTCGTTTCCGTGCTCGTCCAGCCATGTTTGGGGAACATTTTCATTATTACCGCCGTTATCTGTATTACTACCATTGTCCGTATTACCGCCATTATCTTCATTACTACCGTTATCTGAAACGCATCCTGTTATCAGAATAACTGCCGCAAAAACAATTACCGCAAATAATTTTACGCCATTAATTTTCATTTTTTTCTCCGTATATTTAAATAATACTTAAATACCGGCTTGCGGTTTGGCATTATGTTGCTTTTTAACGGTGATAATTCTAAATATCGGTCTCCGTCGCAGGTTTGCCCATGTCCCTGTTGCGTATTTCCGCGCGGCGAATTTTTCCGTTAATGGTTTTGGGCAGTTCGCTGACAAACTCAATAACTCTTGGGTACTTATACGGCGCAGTGTTCTTTTTTACAAAGTCCTGCAATTCCTTTTTGAGCGCGTCAGAGGCTTGGTAATTTTTTGCAAGCACTACTGTCGCTTTTACGTTAAAGCCGCGTATCGGATCGGGTATGCCTGTTACCGCAGTTTCGGCTACAGCGGGATGTTTTAATAATACGCTTTCCACTTCAAACGGCCCAATGCGGTAGCCTGACGATTTAATAACATCATCGTTGCGCCCCACATACCACAGATAACCCTGCTCATCGTAATAGGCAAGATCGCCCGTGTGGAAGTACCCGTCATGCCATGCCTTGTCTGTTGCTTCATCATTTTTGTAGTAACCCATAAACAGGCCGACCGGACGGCGGATGACTCCCGGTTTTGGGTGCTCGGCTTTCATGCAGATTTCGCCTGTTGCGCCCGTGGGGACTTTGTTGCCGTCCGCGTCAAGAAGAGCGATTTCGTAACCGGGGATTTCCATGCCCATCGAACTGGCGTGGGGTTCCGTGAAAGGGTACAGAGTTCCGCAACAGATTGTTGTTTCCGTCTGCCCGAAACCTTCGTAAATGTTGAGCTTCGTCATTGTTTCCCACTTTTTAAACAGATCTTGGCTCAATGCCTCGCCCGCCGCGGTGCAGTGTTTAAGACTGGAAAGATCGTAAGACGGCACGTCTTCGTTCATGATAAAGCGGTACATAGTGGGCGGGGCGCAGAAACTTGTTACGTGATATTTTTCCAGTACTTTTAAAATATCGCGCGCGTTAAATTTTTCAAAGTCGTAGGTTAGTATGGCACATTCACCAAGCCACTGCCCATACATTTTTCCCCACAGCGATTTAAGCCAGCCCGTATCAGAAATGGTAAAGTGAAGGCCGCCCTTTTCTACCCTGTGCCAAAAAACTCCTGTCGCCAAGTGGCCAAGCGGGTAGGTGTAATCATGCGCTACCATTTTAGGATAGCCGGTAGTGCCTGATGAAAAAGACATGATCATTATATCGGTGGCGCAGGTAGCTTCCGCTCCTGTGGGACGTTGCCACACATCGGAGGCGGCTTCCAGTCCCGCTTCAAAATCGAGCCATCCGTCTCCGGCTTTTTTACCTTTGGTTACCGCTTTAATTTTTATCGTCTCATATTCGCTTAACCCGCCGTCAAATGCCTCGGTGCAATTATTGTCTCCCGTGATGACTGCCATTTTGATACCCCCTGAGTTACAGCGGTAAATGTAATCGTCTTTTGTTAAAAGATGAGCCGCCTGAACCGCAACCGCGCCGAGTTTATGCAGACCCATCATGCAGTACCAGAACAGATAGCTTCTTTTGAGTACCAGCATCACAAAATCACCCTTGCGTATTCCGAGAGATTTAAAATAATTCGCCGCTTTATTCGAGTAACGCGCCATGTCAGAGAACGTTATACGCTTTTCTTCGCCTTCGTTGGAAATCCACAGCATACAGAGAGCGTCCGGCTGTTTTTTTGCCAATTCGTCAAGTACGTCATAGGCAAAATTAAAATCATCGTTATAGGTGATCTTGTAGTTTTGCATAATGTCTTCGTAAGATTTAAAGTCATCCCTGTTTTTTCCGGTAAATTTTTCATATATTAGCATAATTAAACTCCATATTTATTTTATTACTACGGCAAGAAATTTTACCGCCTGTCCGCCTGCGGCTTTCATGGCGTGCGGCACGCCCGAATCGAAATACACGCTGTCGCCCTCGTTAAGTTCGTAGATTAAATTGTCAAAGTGAAATTCCATTTTGCCGGAAAGCATATAGTCAAACTCCTGTCCGTCATGCGAGTGCAATGTCGGCACCTCATTTTGTTTTGGCTCTACCGTTACAATGAAAGGTTCGGCTTTTTTATTGCTGAAGGTAAACGCAAGATGTTTATAGTCATAAGCCTTGCGGCGTTCTATGTCGAAACCTTCGCCTTTTCTGACAATGGCGCATTTGGTAAGTTTTGGCGATTCGCCTGAAATAATGTCTACAACGTCCACGCCGAAAATTTGCGCCGCATTTTGTAAAAAGCTGAACGAAAAATCCTTCTGACCGCTTTCGTAGGCCGAATATTCCTCAACGGAAATTTTCAAAGTCTGCGCCATTTCTTTAACAGGAATGTCAAAAATGTCGCGTAACGCCCCAAGCCGGGCGCCGATTTCCTTTAATTGTTCTGTCATAATCTTCCTCCAAAGTAAATGAATTTTTCACATATATTAGGCGAAATCATATTCTTAATATACTATTTCTCAAAAATTATTAACAGTCCTCTTTTTCTGTAAAATCACTCAAAAAGGAGAGATTAGCGGTTTTTGTCTACCCCTCTCCCAACACCGCCGCCAATTTCATCTCTTCTCCGTCAGATAACTCTCCCGGAAGGACAAGTGGAAATGACGGGGCGGGCGGCAATAAAAATCCCGCTTCCATAAATTTTTGAAATAGAGTTGACCAGTTTTCTGTTTGTACTTTTTCTCTCAACTCAAGATAAATGCCGTGCCGTTGCCAGCGGCTTTTTTTTAAAACTTTTTCAACGCGCTGTAATTGAAGGGTTGCCCTATTCGGCGCGGCGAGCAGGTCGTAGATTCCACGTGTTGCGGTTGCAAGCAGTACGGGGGGAAGAATGTCGCTCTGCGGCAGATTGGCAAGTTGGTTTTCAGATTCAGCGGCTGTTACGCACAAGCCAAATGGCAGTCCGCCGCGCCAGAGTTGAATGCCGGAGAGTACGGGGATAAGAATAGGGACATTATCTATCACTGCGAATGGGTCTGCGGGGTTGGTAAAAGGGCGCCAAAGTTTGGCGTTTCCGTTGTTGAAAAGTAGGGATAACTCCTGTGGCGGCGCGGCGTAGAGGCGAAAAACGCGCCCCGGAAAAATTTTTGACAGTGATTTCAGGTAACGGGCTTCGGTGAAGTGGGGGAAGGGCGCATATAGGCCTCGGCTTGCGGTGTTTTTCAGTTCGCGTAAAATGTTTGGCGGAGTGTGACCTAAGACTGCCGCGCCGCCGTTTAGCCAAAGATCGACTAAACGTTTGCCATTGGATAAATAAAGACGGAAGCCCCTTGCGCGAAGAACGGTGGGGATTTTTCTTAATAAATTGAAATCGTCTTTTATTTCCATACTATCTATTTTAGCAATCTTCCCCTATTTTTTCATAGGCTCTGCCCTGATGCTCGCTTAAAAAACGCTTGTCCTGTCCTGAATCAAAACGGACATGCACAATAGGGCCTTCATCACTATCCATTACTCCCATGACCGCGCCATAACCGTGATCTTCGTGAAACAAACGCTGTCCCCTTCGCCACCCGGCGCGTTTTTCAAGTTCGCTATTTGCGCCGCTATTTGCGCCGCTTGCTCTGCTTGCGCCGCTTGCGCGTAAGTTTTGCGGATTAAGCGGGTTAAAATTTCTCCCGATGAATGGTCTTCCGCCTGAGTACTGCGGCGCAACAACGCTTTGCGTTACCTCAATCTCCTTTATTTGCAAATAATTTCTGTCAATCTCGCGCAAAAATAACGATGGCTGCATTTGCGCAGTTTTTCCGTACATTCGACGTTCGGCGCAGGTTGTTAAATAAAGTTCGTCCATGGCGCGGGTGGCTCCTACATAAAAGAGACGGCGCTCTTCTTCAAGCTCGTCATCTTTTTTGTCTTCTCTTGGAAAGATGCCCTGCTCAAGCCCTGTCATTATTACGCGCTTGAATTCCAAACCTTTAGTGTTGTGAAAAGTAATCAGCGTTACGGCATTTTGCACATCGCCGGATTTGTCTGCGTTTGCTTTGTCTTCCATTGAGCGGTCAAGTTCGATGTTCTCAAGGAATTCAGCAAGCCCTTCGTAGGTTTGAGGATAATCGCTTGCCGAATTCACAAGTTCCTGTAAATTGCCAATTTTGTTATTTCCCGTAACGTCATCCTGCGTTCTGTGATATTCGGCAAGGCCGGAATCATTAATTATTTTTGTAACCAGAACCGAAAGTTTATCGCCTGAAATAAGCTCATTTTGTTTTCTTGACGAGCGCTTTTCTGGCAACTGAGTTTCCGCCTTGAGTTTCTTTTTCGCGGATTTTTTTACAGTGAGGTTTTTTGTTTTGTCATTTACAATTTCTTCCAGTGTTTGCGCGGATTGAGCCAACAAATCTTTCGCGTTTTCTTCTTCGAGCGTTTGCGCCGGAGGAGCTAACAATTTTTTAGCGTCTTCAATTACTTTTATAAACTCATTCAAACCTTTACGCGCTTTTGCGGAGCAGTCCAGGGCGCGACTTGAGTCAAGCAAGTTGCCGCCGTATTCGATTGAAGTTTCTGTTATTTTATCAACTGTTACGGCGCCTACGCCTCTTGTGGGTTTGTTTACTACGCGGCGGAAAGCGACTTCATCGCGGGGATTTACAAGAAAAGCTAAAAGCGCAATGGAGTCTTTTATTTCTTCGCGCTCGTAAAATTTTAATGAACCGACAACACGGTAGGGAATGTTTTTTCGCAGGAAATGAGTTTCAAACCCCGCCGATTGCGCGTTGGTGCGGTAAAGGATTGCCCAATCCGACCACGCTGTTTCTTTCTTTTTTACGGAGGCGATGATTTTATCCGCGCAAAAAGACGCTTCCTCGTTTTGGTCGGGAAGGTAGGCAAGTACGGGCAGAGGGCCGTCTCCTTTTTCGGCGCGGAGGGTTTTTCCCAAACGGTCGTGATTGTAATCAACTACTGAGGATGCAACTTTTAAAATGTTAGATGTTGAGCGGTAATTTTGTTCAAGGCGGATAATGTCCGCGCCCGAAAAACGGTCGGGAAACTCAAGTATGTTTTTTACTTCCGCGCCCCGAAAACGGTAAATGGACTGGTCGTCATCGCCTACTACGCAAACATAAGTATCAGCGCCGCATAGTTCTTTTAACAGACTGAACTGCGCCACATTCGCGTCCTGATACTCGTCTACCATTATTGCCCGAAACCGCTCGCGGAAACGCCGCGCCACTTCCGGCTGACTGCGGAGAATCTCAACCGGTTTTTTTATCAAGTCGCCAAAATCGACATTGCCTATCTGCGCCATGCGTTCTTCGTAGCGTTTGTAAATGTCACGGAACCTTTTACTGTGATCGATAATTGCAAGTTCGGGATCGTCGGGGGTGAGAAAATAATCTTTCGCTCTGGAAATGTTATGCGCGTAATGTTTCACGTCGGCTTTAGGCGTGTTTTCCAAAACTGAAGAAAGAAGGGAGACGACATCATCGTCATCGTAAATGACAAAGCCAGAATCAAGACCGGCAAGACTGCCATTGCGCCGAAGGAACCACGCTCCAAAAGAGTGAAAAGTCCGCAGCATCGCGTCCCCCGCGCGTTCGTCAATCTGCTTTGCGCGTTCTGCCATTTCTCTTGCCGCTTTGTTTGTAAATGTTACCGCCAGAATTGAACGCGGATCCATTCCCTTATCCCTGATTAGCCACGCTATCTTTGTAGTGATTACCCTTGTTTTGCCGGAACCCGCGCCCGCCAGTATTAACAGCGGTTTTCCCGCGTGCAGAACGGCGCGGCGTTGTTCGCTGTTGAGCGTGTCAAGATAGGAAGGATAGTCAGCTTCGCGCATTGGCTAATTGTAACAGAAATAAGTTTAAGTGTCAGGCGGATTTTATCGCGTTTTTTGCTTTAATTTTCTTTTTTAAAGAAAACAACATATTTTTCATTTATTGCTCTTGTAGGATAACCATCTTCATCTTGACTGGAAAAATAAGGTTCGTTATAATCACGAGTATAAACAATGCCGCCTTTATAAAAATAAAGTCTATCTTCTTTATAACCGGCTCCTTCGCCAAAAAACCAGTAAATAATCCGTTCGTCATCTGTTTCAATAAAATTTTTGGGTTCAAGATTAATTCGGCTCGCTCTATTAAACAAAACAGTTAAACATTTCAATTCTTTATTATACACAATTTGCAGAGCGTCATCTTGCATATCAAATAAACTTTGGTCTCTGTCAGATTTTATTATTTTGCATGAATCAAAGCCATAATATCCTGTGAAAGTTTCAATATAATCGCTTGTAAACTTACGGACATTATCATTTATAGGATCGTTAAGATTACCGGCAAAGGTATAGGGCATTTCATATTCAAAAGGACCACGCCATGTTTTTTCAGGGGCGTTTTCTAAATATACTATTTGAATTTTTCCTTTTTCTGTTTCTAATTTTGTGCGATTGTGCGCAAAAGTTTTACCATTAAATTGCAGTAAAATTTCTTTTCTTGTAACTATTTCTCCTTTTACTAAATCAATTTCTCTGATATATACATTTTTATCTTTTACGGACAATACAAGGATTTCCGGTGAACGTCCGCCTTGGAACTGCTTTTCTGATTGTTGAATATAATACCCTTGCACCGGTATTATAGCTTCAATTTCTGAAACATTTTCTATACCTGATCCTTGATACCATGGAGGACCACCGATAGCGGAGGCATTCCTACCTGCAAAATCAACCGCGATTTCTGCCGCGACAGTATCATTTTTCATCATTTCTTCGAATGTGTCTTTATCTTCTTTTCTTGGTTTAGCGTCGAGAGTTTCTTCCGCTGTACTCTGTTCGGAAATAGATTCTTCTTTATTTTCAATATTACTGGCGTTATTTTCGTTCTTTTTGCAGGAAAAGAGCAGAATAATTATTAACAGCGGCAGAAAGTATTTTCTTATTATTGCCATATATCAACATTAATCCTACTTCTGAAATTCAAGCTCGAATGTAAATGGCGTATTCGCGGCGGCAGGGCCGGAGGCAGGCATTTCTTTCGCGCTTGTTCCTACGGGGCTTGGCGGCGTTAAGTTTGCGGTTCTTTCGTCTCTTGGCGTTGTAACCTGTCCCGTCTGATCCACGCGGCTGCTTCCGCCGGCGCCGACAAGGACGTTCTGCCCGTTGTTGCCTGAAAAACTGACCGTGCCTTCGTTTACATAAAGGTTATTTGTATCAAATTCAAAACTGGTTCCTCGGACGGACGCAGTTGAAGACGGCGAACTTACCGTTGTCAGCGCTTTTGTTCCGGCGGCAGGCTTTACGTCCACGCGGACCCTTCCCGATTGCAAACTTACATTCAGAGCTTCAGTCTCTTCTGACTTTTGAATTTCCGCTAACGATAAAGCCGTCAACGGGCGTACCGTTATGGTTGTGCCGCCGATTATGACAATCGCGTAACTTTTAAAACCTGTCGATATAATGGTGTCCTTAAAAAGTTTGTCGCCTTTTATCGCAGTTTTAAACGAAGCGTCTTTTGGTTGCTTAATTTCCACCGTGCCGGTAAGCTGGTCGATATACGCGTCCTGAGCGAATACGTACAATCCCGTTAAAACAAAAATTGTTACAAACAGCAATTTTTTCATTTTCTTCCTCCTATTAATATATTGAAAATACCAAATTAAGTTTTATGCGCCATAAAACATCCGCCTCGGGCGCGGCATCGCCTAACGCGGGCATGAATACGCCTGTTCCAAAGTTCAGACGGATTCCCGAAGTTATATTCCATATAAGCCGACCGAATAATTCCGCTCCAAGTAAATGTCCGTTTGAAGTGTCGTCGGTTATGGGATAATATCTGTACGTTCCCAAATCATTTCTGATAAAATACGTAAACGCCGCGTTAGCGGATAATGACTTCGCTATTCTGCCCGAAAAATCAAGTGATATTAGGGACAAGCTGGAAAGTTTCGCTTCCACAAGCTCTCCCTGGGGAACAGTCGTTATGGGCAAAAATGCGCCGATTGATTTATCTTCGCTCACCCCGCTTGAATAGCGCCACGATAATTTTATTTGTTTTTCTAGTTTTGTCGGCATTATGTATGTCAAACCGATATCTGCGGCAAACGCGGGAGTTATATCATCGTTATACTCGATTAATTCAAAACATCCGCCCAAATCGAAAATAAAGGATTTTACCGGAACAGATAATGCGGCTGTCAGATATTGGCTGTTTAACTTTTCATCTCCCGCGTCAAACTGGGTTAATATCGAAGTTTTTAAGCCGAGGAATCCGGCAAGAGCAGGGTGGCTGTATTCAAACGCGGCTAAAACACGCGCAGGAGCGAAGTAGGTATTGGCGAAATCGTCATAGTCAACTTTGTCGTAACTGGATTTCAGTTCGTTAAGCGTCATCGTAATCGCCGCCCTATCCCTGTATAAAAAGCCGGTGTACCATGCTCCGACGCTGATATTCCCGTTACGTGTAATGATCGATGCCTGTGCCCCGTCAAAAAGGCCGCTAGCTGTTATTCCCAAAGGATCATTGTAGAACATACGCCCTATGTTTAAATTTACGTTTCCCAAATTAAAGTTAATATCGGTTCTTGTCAGTTCCGGTATTATCGAAAAAGAATAATCATCGCTAGTAACTTCGTAACTTATCGCGGCTGAAATATACAGGCCGCCCGTCTCCCCAATCGGCGCAGTAAATCTCGGCATTAAAACGCCTGTTATGTCGAAAGCGGTTTTATCAAAATCAAAAGAGGGAGCGTCAATTTCTACGTTCTGGCTGAAAACAAGGCCGAAATCAAAAGCGTTAAGTGAAAACGCGCAAAAGAAAAATGCCGCATACAGAGCGAATGATGTAAATCTCTTTTTCATTATTCATTCTCCAGAATCGTAATTTCTACCCGCCTGTTAAGCGCCATGCCTTCCTGCGTGCTGTTGTCCGCGATAGGCCTTTCAGAGCCGTATCCTTTGACTAGTATTTCATTCGCTTTGCGCGCCCCCAAGCGGACAAGGTAATCCGCTACCGACTGCGCCCGCTCATGAGACGTTTGAAGCCTTTCCTGTTCGGTTCCCGCAAGCGCGGTATGCCCGGCGACAAGAATTTTTCTGCCCGGAATGGATTTGAGTATCCGCGCAATTTCGGCTATTTCCGCTTTTTCTTTTTCCGGCAATTCAGAAGAATTGGCGAGAAACTGTATGTTATTAATGCTGATGGTTACGCCTTCTTTCGTTACGCGAACATTGGTGTCGGCAATTCCCATCGCCTTAATCTGGTCGGATATTTTTTCCGCCGTCATCTCGCGCGAAAACTCCCAGGGGTCGTCTTCAATCTTGTACAAAAGTCGGTTGACGATAAATAACATTCTTTCGCCCGGCACTTTCATGTGAGGATCGCTTCGCCCCTGTATCAGATCCTGAAAAACCATTTCGCGGTAACTGTAATGCGCGTTGTTAAAAATAGCGTACATTGGCCCGCCCTTTAAATTAAAAGCTTTCATTATGAGGAGCGAAAGCGCTTCCAGCGAAATCGCGTCCTGCGCATCCGCTTTTTGGGACAGCCAATTTTTTTCAGCCGCAAAACGCACCGCGTCCTGCCCACTTGTTTTGTCGTAATCGCCCGACACGTCTGCCGCTTCCAATACAAACCGCGCCGCCTGCGCGTAACTCACAGCTTGAGTTTTTAAAAGCGTTTGTATCTCGTCCGCAGTTTGCGCGTGTAACGGCGCATTTAATGCGGCGCAGATGATCAGCAGAAAGATTGTTATGCTTATGTTTTTCAAAGTACGCTCCTTTTTTCTTTTTTCATGCTATATTTTCCCCATCGCACTTCTGCGCCCTTTTCTTACCTATTTGACAAACGCCATTAATTGCCGTATTCTTAAGGTATGCAAAGTGTTGTATTAAATATTTACGATGACAACAAGACCGATACCGTGCTTGGTTTGCTTCGTGATCTGAGTTATGTGGAGGTTCGAGGGGTGGCGGAACCGGGTGATGTATACGCCGGAATTCCCTCAAAACTTGATGATGACCTTTTGAAATCCCAACTTGATGTTCTTGAAAAAGCTGATTGGTAATGCTCAAAGGTGAAATCTGGTGGGCTGTACTGCCCAAGGCGCGCGGGTCGGAACCGGCGAAAATCCGTCCGGTGTTGATTGTCCAAAGCGATACGATGAACCGCAGTTCGGTAAGCACGGTTATGTGCGCCCCTATCACGTCAAACCTTGAACTGGAACACGCGCCGGGAAATTTCCGTCTTGAAAAAGGCGTATCAAAACTGGAAAAAACTTCTGTCGTAAACTTTTCGCAAATCGTTACTGTTGACAAAACATTCATACGTGAATATGTTTGCGCTCTGCCAAAATCATTTTTGGAACGTATCGACCAAAGCTTAAAAACTGTTTTCGACATACAATTTTAATCCTCCTTTTTTTAGTGGTTAGTAAATAGTATATAGTATTTAGTTTTGTTGTTTGTAAGCTGCGCTTGTTATTAACACGCTACTCTTGCAAACTCCGCTCTTCACTATCCACTAACAACTTCTTCCTCTAACGACACAACGAAAAAGCGGTAGCTGTTACGTTGCGTGGGCTACTAATAACTTTTTCTTACTGTTTTGCCCAATCATTGCTTGATGTGCTTGATCTAGTATATGTTCCATCTTTACCTATATTATAGGCAGTTTTTAATGCTTCGCTTCCGGATGTATCTCCAGGAAAGGCCCAAGCACCAATGGTTGTGTCGTTTCTCCCGAATGTTACGCTGGTAAGGCTGGTGCAGTTGTAAAAAGCCTCTTCCCCAATGGTGGTAACGCTATCCGGTATGGTTACGCTGGTAAGATCGGTGCATCCGGAAAAAGCCTCTTCCCCAATGGTGGTAACGCCATTAGTTATAGTTATGTTTGTAAGGCCGGTACAACTGTAAAAAGCATATTTTCCAATGGTGGTAACGCTGCCGGGTATGGCTACGCTTGTAAGGCTGGTGCAATAGGAAAAAGCCCACTTCCCAATGGTAACGTTATTCCCTATTGTTACGCTGGCAAGACTGGTGCAATTGGAAAAAGCCTTATCATCAATGGCAACGTCATTCCCTATAGTTACGCTGGTAAGTTTGCTACACATATAGAAAGCACTTTCCTCAATGGTTGTAACATTATTCGGTAAGGTTATGCCGACAAGCGTGCCACAAGTGTAAAAAGCGCTATTCACAATGATGGTTAGATCACAATCTGTAAGGTCAAGGTTTACATATTTTGAATAAGGGTTTTGCCATAATACGCCGCCAACTCCGCTTATAATTTTACTATTGCCGCCTGTAAGGGTATATGTACCGAGATCGTTAATGTTCAGTTTTACGGTATAGGGCGTTTGGACGGTATTTTCAGGCATGGAAGTAAGCCATTCTTTAAACCCGTCAATGCTATTGCCGGTAAAAGTACTGGCAACCCATTTTGCGTAAAGAGTGATATTGCTGTTAGGTGTGGGCATAGATGTGGTATATGTGGTTCCATTGCCGTCTGCTTGGGTATTCCAACCTAAGAAAATATAGCCCTCTCTGGAAAACCCGTTTCCGCCCGGCAACGTTATAGTGGAACCACTAGTGCCCGACTGTGGATTAGGCACTGTTCCTGTTCCGTTATTAATGTTAAAGGTTACTGTTACGGTGGTACCTCCGCCACCACCGGTGCTGGCGGGGGTGACGGTAATCGTTGCAGAGGCGGTTTTGCCGTCAATGATAACGGTTATGGTTGCTATTCCTTCTTTAACGCCTGTAATTGCGGCCATATTGTCATTAGGATAGATGGAGACAATTCCCTCGGGATATGATGACCATGACGATGTTAATGAGTTGCGCTGGACGGCTCAACTATGGCATTAAGTGATATAGTACTGCCCACTGTCACGGTAGAGGTGTTCTGGTTAAAGGATACGCGGTCAACTAAAGTCCCACTGCTCCCCTGTTTTGTCCATATTGAACCGCCTGATTCTCTGATATAGGTTCCCGCTCCTCCAGTATTAGCGTTGAGATAGGCATTCTTTAAGTTGTCGCCGCCAGCTCCAGTGGAATCTTGCGGAAAGGCATTTTCAAGAAAATTGGAAAGTGTTATGCTGCTTCCTGTTGAAAATGTTACGATGGTAAGTTTGGTACAACCGCTAAAAGCATACGGATAAATGCTGCCAACACTGGCGGGTATGGTTATGCCGGTAAGGCTGGTGCAACCACTAAAAGCATAGTCGCCAATTGTGTAAACAGCAGCAGGTATGGTAACACTGGTAAGGCTGGTGCATTCGGCAAAAACGTAAGTCCCCATGTTATGAACGGTGGAAGGTATGATTACGCTGGTAAGGTTAGTGCAACTTCGAAAAGCGTTAGAATCTATGGCGGGACCAAAGGTGCTTTGTGAAAGGTCAAGGTTGACGTATTTATCAGAGTTTGTCTTTAATACGCTTCCAAGTTCGCTAGGAGAATTTGTACCAGCTATGGGTGGACCGAGATCGCTTATGTTCAGTTTAACGTTATAGGCGGTTCTGGGGGTATTGGGTTGCTGGGCCTCAAACCATTCTTTAAAATCGGCAATGCTGTAAAAGGTATCTGCATCCGGTTCCGAATTATCCCATCTTGCGTAAAGAGTAATACTTTTAGTTATTTCGGCACTAAAATCAAAGATGTCTGTAAGCTCATCGTTCTCATACCATCCGCCAAAAGGAATCTCTCCACAGGTAGGAGAAGTAGGCTTTTCCACTTTGCCGCCTTTGGGTACCGGTTTCTTCAATTCACTTTCCCCATTGGCAAATTTGCCTTCTCCAGCGTCAAATGTTACAATAAGGGCCTCAAACATTTTTATTATTACGTTATTCTGCCCTAATTTTAAAACTACATCCTCGGAGCCTATAGCATAAATATTTTCATTTTCTTCATCATTCAGATAAGAATAAACAGATACATTCCATTTACCTGGCGCTAAATATGCTTCAAAGGTCGTGCCGCCGTTGACACTGAACTCCAGCTTTCCCGCTGTGCTTGCGTTTGTAAATACAATCTCATGTTTAAGCTTCTGATGGGTATCGGTATCATCAGCGGCATAACGTCCCGCGCTGCCGAACGAAATAACGATTTTCGCCGTATCGCCCTGCCATTCGCTTAAACAGCCGGATAAACTTACAATGATAAAAACCGCTATAAGAATCGATAATTTAACTAAAAAATTTTTATATGCCGCCATACTTATTCTCCTTTTATATTAACACCTTTTAATATAACTCAATTTTTTAAAAATAATCAAGCTTAAAGTTAGGACAAATTATGCTTATTGTTTCGATATGACATTATTTGGTATTTTGTCAAAATTCCAAGTTACGGTAAACATTTTGGAAAAGGTGTGCTGAAAAGTAATGTCAAAGTCGGGAAAAAATACTTGCGATGTTAAGATAAAAATTGTATATTGAATATGAAGGAGACAAATATGATAACAAATGCAATTGAATTTGATGCAAAAATAGATGCCGATTGGAAAATCAGCATACCTATAGAATATCGTAAAAAATTATCATTTTCTCCAAGAGTAATCTTACTGCCCAAAAGCGATAATGATGAATTAATAAAAGCAAGCGAAGGTACACTCGCTTTCTGGGATAACGAAGATGATAAGGTTTGGGATAATGTTTAAGCGCGGTGAAATTGTCCTTATTCCTGTTCCATTCAGCGATTTATCTTCTGTAAAAAAACGCCCTGTTCTTGTTATTTCAAACATTTCCCATAATAGTACAAATAGTGATATGATAGTCGTCGCAATTACATCAAACCTGCAACAAAACGGTATTTTCATTGAAACAAAAGATTTGCTGTCAGGTGAATTACCAAAAAAATCACTCATACGTTACGATAAAATTTACACTCTTGAACAATGTATAGTTATTAAACAATTAGGAATGGTCTCGGAAAATATCTTAAAAAATGTTATAAATTCTATAAATATTTTAATTACCGAATAAAAATACTGAAAGATTGTTATGCTAACGCATAGCCATCGGACAATAACCCCTATTCCTCTTTGTGAGAAATCTTTCAGATAAATTATTAAACGCCCACTTCCAAATCAAATCCTCGACGCGCTATAACTCTGCATTTTGCAAAATTTCCCAACTGTGGATTTACTTCGCTTGTCTCACTCTTTACAATTACCGCCGCCCCGTCAATGTCCGGCGCTTGACAGTACAGCCTTCCTAGCCAGAGAGTTTCACTTTCTTCTGATGAAGTAGATTCGGCGGCGGACTTGCCAGCGGCAGTGTCGCCAGCGGCGGTGTCGCCTGCGGCGACTTGCTCTTCAACTAACACTTCCAAATTTTGACTAACAAAGCGATTCATATTTTTTTCGGTAATAGGGATTTGCCGCTCTTCAATTATTTGTTTGCGTTTTTCCGCAGTCTTAACCGGAACGCGCTTTTTCATCGAATACGCCACAGTGCCTTCTTCTCTTGAATACGCAAAACAGCCAAGCCAGTCTAAATTGGCTTTTTCCTGAAAATCAAGTAACTGCGCGAAATCTTCTTCTGTTTCACCGGGGAAGCCTAGTAGAAAAGTAGAGCGTATAACGGCGTTTGGCAGTCTTGCGCGGATTGTTTCGAGTAACGCAAGGTATTTTTCCGCGCTGCCATGACGGTTCATTGCGGTAAGCATTTTGGAAGAGGCGTGTTGAAAAGGAATGTCAAAGTAGGGAAGGAAACGCGTGTCTTTTTCCATAAGATCGAGTATTTTAAGAGGGAAATGGTCGGGGTGAATGTACAACAGGCGCACCCAAAAATGTTCTTTCTTTTTTAGTGAAGAAATCGCTTCAAGCAGTTCAGGTAATTTTGAGGCGGTTTCTGCGCCTGTAATTGCGATTGAGGAGGAGCGTTTAACTGCGTTTTTGGCGGTATCCTCAGTGCTTGCTGAGCATTTAGCGGTATCTGTTCCAAAAGCGCCAATATCCTGCCCAATGATACACAGTTCCCTAATACCGCGATCCAAAAGCGTATTACATTCTTCCAATACATCGGGTATTTTACGGCTTACAAGACCGCCGCGAATGAGCGGAATGGCGCAAAAAGAACAGCGGTTGTTACACCCTTCACTGATTTTTACATAAGCCGAACCGGGCAGTGATAAAAGCGGTCGCTCTCCAACAGGCGGAACAGCGTTATGTGATAATTTTGGCTTGCGCGATGAGGTCGCACACTTTGCGCCGTTTACAAGGTTTTCCGCTATTTGAGTTATTTGCGCGATATTTTCCACGCCGAAAAACCTGTCCGCTTCCGGCATGCTTTCGCCCAGTTCTTTCGCATAACGTTGGGCAAGACAGCCTGCAAGGAGTATTTTTTTACTGGGGTAGAGTTTACGCCATTCAAAGACTGCGTTAATCGATTCGCGTTTCGCGCTTTCAATAAATCCGCAGGAGTTTATGATAATTAAATCCGCTTGTTCCGCTTCGAGAACATTTTCCCACCCTGCTTTGTTAAGATGAGCCATCATATTTTCAGCGTCAACCTGATTTTTTACGTAGCCGAAGGGATCAAGAAAATAGCGCATTTATTTAACGGCGGAGAATTATAGTTCCAGCCGCATCAGAACAAGGCGGTAACGGTTTTCATCGTCTCTTACCCAGCGGATTTCAGCTACGACAACTTCACCCGCAGAGCCAATTTCCGCAGGTACCACACGACCGCCGCCGATTACCTGAAGTTTCGTAGACTGAGCGTTAGACAACCAAATACGAATCCCGTTTTGAGCCTGAATATCAAGGACTTCTGATCGCTGAAAATAACGCTGGGTAGAACCCCTGCGGTCCCTCTCATTAAGAATTTCCCAGCGGAACATGCAATACCCCTGAAAACTGATCTGTAAAGTGAAAGGATACGCGCTTACCGAAGCGGGAAAAATCGTAGTACTTGCGGCGGTTACCGTATTATCAGTACGCGAAACTTTTTTTTCAGGTTCCGAGCCTGTGTAAGCTGCGGCATCCATCAGATAGAAATCGAGTAACGCTCCCATATCGGCTTTATTTTTGGCAAAGTCTATTAACGTTACGCGCAATTCGGGAATTCCATCGTTGTTAAGATCGATAGTTATTTCCTGGCTTAAATCCAGTATTTCCTGACCCGCCGGAGTGCGAATTGTTACGGCTTCGCCCATATTGTATAGTTCCAGTTTGTATGTTTCATTATCTACGGAAATTAAAACTGTGTCATTTTTGTATAAGCGCCGTTTCATGGAATTGCCTTCCATTATGTATTCGGCGGATGTTTGGCTAACGGGTTTGTCATGGATAGGATTATTCTGTCTATTTATTATTATAGTGCGGGCTAACCAGCCTCCCCCGCATAAAATAGCCAATATTATTACGGTAGGAATGATAAACTTTGGCAGTCTTGGCGGATTTTTTAAAAGCTGTTCTACGGGGATTGGCTGTTCCTGAATACGGAGCGCCCTGTAAAGCGAAATTAATTTTTGATTGTCAAGTTCAAGGTATGAGCCGTAATTTTTTATAAAACCGATTAGGTAGGGTTCGCCGGGAAAGATGCCAAAATTTTCCGCCTCTAAAGCTTCAAGATAACGAACGGCAATGTTTGTTTCACGGCTGATTTGATCGATGGTCAATCCCTTTTCTTCACGAGTTGTTCTTAATTTTTCGCCCAGAGATTCCATTAATTTTCCTCCGCCTAATTAGAATCTCTAAATAAGAAATTATCATACATATTTGCCGAAGGCGGAATATCATAGGCAAAACGCGCCTCGGGAATACCGACATTTAATCTGATATTCGTAAAATCAAAACGCAGTTCACTCTCGCCAATTGTCCGTCCTTCAATCCGTCGGATTAATTTTGTTTCGGGATTTATGCTTAAAATAATTTCTCTAAAGCCTTCCGAAACAGAACGTCTTGTAAGGCGCAGTTTTACAACTCTCTCTCCCGATGTGCTATCCAACGGTTCAGGATTAGGACCTGTAACAAACGACGCCACATAATTGCGCTTTAAAAGTGAAAGCCCCTGGGAACTTGCCAATCCCGCTCCCGATGCTCCCGGTTTTCTGTTAATATTCTGATTTAATACGGCTCTGAATTCCGGCAGGTAAACGATTAGTACGTCACCGTTAAAAACAATAACCTGTCCCGACGGTCTTGTAAAATCAATACGCATAAAGCATGGCGACAGGTAGCTCACATTTCCGCTCATATCGGAATTTCCTGAGCGTAACGTTATAACTGCCTCATAATCCCTGATTGTAGAATAATTATCCGATACTATTCCAAGGTATGCTTCCGCAGTAACTATCTCCTGTCCAAAAAGATGAGTAAAACACGACATCAATATTAAAAACAGGAATATTCCTCGTTTTATCAAAATTAACCTCTGCAAACAATTCTATCTATTATAATAGTTAAAATCAAGGTTTATTGCAAGCGGTTTGCAAACCGAATATGGCTCGTTGACAATACCCCAAACAGGGTGATAATCTGGTAATACAGGTCCAGTAGCTCAGGGGATAGAGCGGCCGCCTCCTAAGCGGCAGGTCGGCTGTTCGAGTCAGCCCTGGATCATGGCCTGCCCACATAATCTTCGATTATGTGGGCAGGCTTAGCAGTTTCGCACAAGTGCGAAACTGCAACTGAGAGCCGAAGGCTTTTTGGGTTAGCAAATTCGCAGGGGCGAATATGCAACATTTGAGAGGCAAAGGCTTTTTGACAAATTGCGGCCGTCGTATAACGGCATTACCCTAGCTTCCCAAGCTCGTGACGCGGGTTCGACTCCCGTCGGCCGCTTTAGGATAAATTGACTAAAAACTGTTACAAGTTTTTAGTTTTTGATGATTTTAATAAAAAGTGTAAGACGGGAGTCGAGGAGTTTTATTAGTATTCATTACAGACTTTGCGGTTGCTGCATACCTCCGTCTGCCCGCGGCGCAAACGGCGGGATAAATCCCGCCTCATTTTATTCATCTGGGTTAAGCTGTTCGGCGCCGGAACGTTTAGATTTGGTTCAGCTACGCCCCTTGACGGGGCGCGGTTAATTGTTCCCCGTCGGCCGCTTTAGGATAAATTAACTAAAAACTGTTACTGATTTTTCGTTTTTGATAATTTTATGAAAAGTGTGAGACGGGAGTCGAGGAGTTTTATTAGTATTCATTACAGACTTTGCGGTGGTTACATACCTCCGTCTGCCCGCGGCGCGGACGGCGGGATAAATCCCGCCTCATTTTATTCATCGTGGCGGAGCTGTTCGGCGCCGGAACGTTTAGATTTGGTTCAGCTACGCCCCTTGACGGGGCGCGGTTAATTGTTCCCCGTCGGCCGCTTTAGGATAAATTGGATAAAAACTGTTACTGGGTTTTTATTCAAAGTCAGAACGTTTAAAAATATTAACTTGTGTCTTTAATAAAACAGCTTCAGAAATGATGTATTCCAGAATTGATTTTGCCAGATATTTTGTATGGGCGCTACTTTTGTCTCGCGGAATACGGTTTCCGGCACTGTCTTTAACCCATAATTCAAAGTGCCAATAATTGACTCTTGTTGGTTTATGAGAGAATGAAAGAATATGCGTTTCCCCATTAAAATCAATTTCTTGCCGATCCAATTTTGCTGCCGCGAGATAAAGCGGAAAAGATATTTCTTGAAAAAATTGTATATCATCAGCCATCAATTCCGGCAATTCCTTGTTCCAATCGGCAAACAACGCGGCATCTTTTACCCGAATTCCGATATGCCGATCTTCATAGTAACCGTACAAAAAGGTTGAAAGCTCGAAAACTTCACGCAATGACGGTTGGGGAGCAGTCACTAAAGGTAAAACATCGTCCGGTTCATACCCCGGTTTTGTAAGGAACCGATACACATCTACCATTGTCTCGCGCACCAAGGCGTTATCTCTTACATCATCATTTTTCAGAATCGGGTAAGTTTGACGGGAAAGAAGTATTTCTGGGTAACGCGCCACTAAAAACTTCCCAATGTTTCGGAAATACCGGCCAGATTACAATCTTTGACAAAAAGCTTTCCGTCTTTTCTGGTTAAAATAAAAACACTGTCCGGTTCATCAAAGTTATAATCAAGGACATAATCCTTGTTTTTATGATTTAGCCTGACTTTTACTGCTTTTTCCTGAAAGGTTATCCGCATTTTTTCATTGGCGGTACCAAGTTTTTCTATCGCCCGGAAAAACGGCTCGGTCTTTGCTATATCGAAATCGTTCTTACCATTGACGGATTTGTACCGCTTCATCGCGTCAACAAGGACTTCATTTTCCACTGTCTCAATATTGGTTTTATGGGTTTCTGGCACAGTCAGCGCAAATGGTATCCCTCCCCGCATTACGGCTTGTCTGAGGAATAGATTTATTGCTTCCGACATGGTTATGCCAAGTTTATCAAAAAGCGCAGTAGAGTCGTTTTTTGTCTGATCGTCAGTTCTTATTTGTATAGTAGGCATTTAAACCTCTTGACTGATAAAATAGTCAATTTTCTATTAATTGTCAATACATTGTAGTTAAGATTGCAGTACAAAAAACGAGCGCTATTTGCTTATAATCTAAAAGATACGCCAAAGCTAAAGTTTTGCACTGTATCAAACCCAAGTTCGGCAAATGCGCCGAAATTGGGCATGAAGAAATATCTGGCTCCAACGCTAACGCCAAACCAAAAAATATTATCACTTGTTGTACTTGATTTACTTTGGTTATTTGGGTTATTTGGGGGGTATGGGGTGCTTGTTTTAGTTGATACATTAACCTCAGCCTCAGCGAAAATTTCTCCAATAGTCACTAAAATATAAGGATCCAAACGCGGTATTTTATTAAAAAAATTCAAGTGATAAGCAATACGGCCGGCTACTAATAAAGCTGACAAATCAGTACTCGTTTCAGTAGTCAGAAAAGGAACCTTTATAGTATACTTTCCGGACTCAGATAAATATCCGGCAATTAGGCCAAGTGATACGGGAAAACCAATAACCGGAATTGCGATGTCCATAGAAATAGCAAGAGGCGGGCAGGCCATTTCAGTTTTCTTTCCTATTTGTTTTCCAAAACCTACTCCCGCATTTATAAAAATAGTGCCATTATTCATAATATACGGATAATCCGCGCTTTGTGAGTATAAATGAACAGTGCTAAAAAAAATTAGCAATAAAAATAACTTTCTCATAAGATTAACCTTTTTAGTAAATTACGATACCAACCATCGGACTTCCTATTATACGGAGAGAATTACTGCCGGAAGATCTTTCCGAATTAAAATACCATCTATTAAAATCATTGTCTTCGGGATCTCCAAATTCAAGTTTATAACCAAACCTTAAAGCAAATCCTTTTTGTCCGGGGATTAAATCTATTTTGGCTTCCAAGGTAGGTAATAAAGAGGAACTTTTTAGATTATCATCAATAAAGTATGTAAGACCGCCTTCAATTCCTAAAATAGCGTATTTCCATACAAAACTGTAACCGGTAGCAAAGCCAAAGCCGTAAACTAACTCCCCTTCTTTATTTTTAATCTTTTCCTGTACAGGGCTTATTGGGAGAATCGCTTTAAAGTCTAGCGAGAAGTTCCTATATCCAAAACCAAGCCCGCCTTCAACAGATAAAGCTTTTTCTGAATCACTTTCCTGTAGATTGTATAATGCCACTATATTGATATTTGAACGTTTTTCCAGTGGTTTCGAATTCCAATAATTTTCTTTTTCCCGCTTTTTTGTCACTTCTTTGTTACGCTTATCTGCTTTTTTTGCCACTTCTTTGTTATGCTTTTCTATTTCTTCAGGCAATAAAGGAACCAAAATTTGTTCTTTAGAAATAGTAGCTAAACTCTTTAATGGCATTTTACCGACATTGGTATTTCTTATGAAGTTATTTGCATTTGATAAATCCGCATTAATGTTGTTTATACTGTCAATCCGAATCTGCATATCGTCGGTTAATAAATTACCTTGAGTGGTTATAATCAATTTTCTTTCTTGGGTAGACACCGCTTTGATTCTATTATTGGATACTAAAATAAGCTGGCCATACATGACAAAATCAATCGTTCCGATTGGTTCATCTTCATTGTTATACAATGACGCCGTTATGTTATATGTTGAATATCCTTTAAAGGTATCATTTATTATTTGGTTTGCCTTGGTTGATTCAGCGGAAATAGTGGGCCAATTATCAAAGCCCCAATGATTTTTTTTGGAGTTTGTCTTGCTTAATTGTCTTAGAATGTCATTTAAAACATTTTCCATAGTCTTAACATTTTTATGGCGCATTCCTACAGTAAATTCATAATTAACTATTCCTGTGTCATAATCAATATCTCCTTTTTTGACCGGAACCGAAGTGTAGTATAATTCAAAAGGCGGATGATTCTTATAGAACTGTTCAAAAGCAATAAGGTTATTTTTCCAGTATGATTGTTGTTTTATATCTTCTTTTATCGCGGTTCCGGTGCCACCCATCATTTTAAAGGCATTGGCAGCCTGATTCTTTGCCGCTTGTGAACTTTTATCTGTATTTGACGCCGTATATGAATAAATTAACGCGTCTATCAAATTACCGCTCATGGACGCTTCATAGCTTAACGCGAGCGCATTCTGGGCTTCCAGTTCATCCGCGCTGATTTCTTTTCCCAACGCTTCCCTGCCGGCATCAGTTAAATTAACCTTAAGTTGTGGAAGAATGTTCGCAACGGCGGCGCGGCTTGCGGTTGAGTTAGTTATTTCTCTAAGTTTAATATTTGCTTTATTAAAATTAGCCTGACTTATACCCGTTTCAACATCGGTAACAGAAAGATTAAGCGTATAAGTTGTTCCTGTTTTTGTAAGCGTACCTGCCATTACATATCGGCTGTTTGCCAATTCACCAATTTTGATATAGTCTTTTTCGGAATAATTTCCCGAAAGAGAAAGGCGTTGCTGTTCCAGAATTTCTTTGTTATTCATGCTGTCAAAAAGTTTGATGGCGGAAAATTTGCCAACATCGTTGTAAAGAGCGCCCTGAATTATTCCAAGATATTTCTCTTCATCGGAAGATAAACCTTGTCCCGTAGGACGAAGAATGGCCATGGTCATGTCATCGCGGCCACCGCCTTCTTCGTACATTGGCAGATTCTCCGCTTTTGTAGAAGACTTATTATTAGAAATAGTTGAACAACCTCCAAGAATAAGAATAACCGCTGTTAATACTAATGTTACTTTAATTTTAGATTTCATTTTATTTATCCTTCTTAATAAAAATTATTTTCTTGTTAAAAGAGTCACCAGACTCCGTGCTTTTGCTTTTGGAAGCTCTTCAACCGGAGCAACTCTTACATATCCCTGCTGCATTGCTTTTTCCGTATTTATTCCATCAATATTGATAACCCTTACTACCATATCTTCCGTAATATCATTGTCAGCGTGAATAGCCTTAAAACTTATATGTATAATTTGAGAAGTATCGGCTAAAAGCGCATTTCTAAACGGAGTTATTCGGCTTTTAACTTTGAAGTTCGTTGACGCGACAACTTGATTTCTATTATTTACCAGTTCCGCGCTAACATTATAAGTCCTTGTTTTATCAAACAAAGGAGATCTGTACGGTCTTGTCATAAAACCCCATTGTTCCTGTAATTTTGTATTTATTAAACCTGTTTTTAGCGCCACATATACTTTTTGCATTGCTTCAAAAGAAACATCCTCTTGAAAATTTACTCTGAATTGAAGAACAGCGGTTCTGTTATCGTAATCGGTGTTTCCCTTTTGAAGCGGAAGCGGATCATAGGACAGAATAAAAGGCGGGTGAGTCTCATAAAATGAATCAAATTCATTTAGTATTTTTAGCCATTTGTCTCTTTCCTTTAAATCGCCTTTTACCGAGGCTCCGGCGTCTCCTGAAGCAAGTGAACTTGACAAACTTTGAAATTGGCTTGTCGCTTCGAGCAATGACGGGTCATAGGTTGACGCGTTATACAAATAGGTAAGCATCTCTATAGGGTTGTCGTTTTTTTCCGCAACTTTTCCCCGCGCTAAATTTATTGCGGCTTGTACTTCTTCTTTTGACGGATTTTTTAACGCCGCAAGTCCGGCATCTGTAAATTGAATATCAAGTTTTTTTGCTATATCCACAAATCCGGTATTAATCGCCTGCGCATTAAGGATGTCATTTGGCCGGATACTCGTACTTTGATATGACGCTTTCCGTAATCCTTTGGTAGTATCGGTTACGGTCAATTCCATTATGTAATTGTTGCCGCTTCTTGTCAGTTTACCCGCAAGAAGAAAAGCCGCATCAATTTTTACTCCGCTTGCCGTCTCTTGCGCGTTTGTTTTTACGGCAGTATATTTTTTAAAATTTGCAACCAGAAGATTTTGAATATAGCCAAGAACAAATTCGTCTTCTTTAGGAAGTCCTTCTCCCGTAGGCTTAATTATTATCAGCATTATTGCCGATCCGCCGTTGCCTGTGTAGTAATTCTCTGAAAAAACAAATTGTGGCAAAAAAATCAAATTAAAACAAATAAAAGCAATAAACTTAAGATACCTCATATAAAGTGTTCCTCAATGCAATAAATAATAATATTTTTCCATAAATTTATCAAGTACAATTATATTAATATTTGTAAAATATAGATAAATACGAAAATAGGTGTTAAAATAGGTTTTATCAAAATAATAATAAAAATTGAACAAAACCCTTATTAGGGGGAAGAAAAAGGAGAAAATATGTCGGAAAAAAACAATGAATGTAAATGTCCTTATGGCTGTGTGCGGCACGGTGATTGCAAGGCTTGTCAGGAGTACCATAGGAAAGACGGCTCCCGTACAAACTGCGGAAAGACTGGGTATGAGAACGGAAAGAAATAATTAAAATGTTTCTTTCCGTATTACGCAATTTTCATGATAAACTCATACACTGGACTTAACCTATCAGTGTCCGTATAACAAGAATATGTGACTATCCCCAACCTTCATTTATCACTGATACAATGTCTTTACTTTAACAAGGCTTTCGCTTTTTTCACAAAGTTGTCAACGTCTAGTCCGTAGCGGGTTACAAGGTAGTCCTGCGTTCCCACCTCGCCGAATTCGTCGTTAATGCCGATGCGCGCGAACTTGCAACGGCAGCCTTCCTCGGCAATTATTTCCGCTACCGCACTGCCAAGACCGCTCATCATTTGAGCGTTCTCCGCGCTGATGATGGCGCGTACTTTGCCGGCTTGATTCAGTATCGCGTCGCGGTCAATTGGTTTTAATGTGAGAACGTCAAGCACTCCGGCGCTGATTCCTTCTTCGGCAAGTTTTTCGCAGGCTTTAAGCGATTGGTTTACCATGAGGCTTCCAAGCGCTACAAAGCATACGTCTTTTCCTTCTTTTAAAACTTTTGCCTGCCCAAACTTGAATGTTTCATTTTCTGAATACAGATACGGTACGGGTTTACGCGGGATACGCAGATAATGACAGCCGTATTCTTCAGCCATCAAGCGGACAAAGGCGGCGCAGGACGTGGGGTCAGACGGCTCAATCATTGTAACTTTTGGAATTACCCTCATCAGGGCAAGCTCTTCAAAGGGCATGTGAGTTCCGCCGTTAAACGCGGCTGTTACGCCCGGATCGGTACCGATCAATTTTACGTTTAATTTTGCATAGTTGGCGGAAAGGAAAAATTGATCATATACGCGCCTTGATGAAAAACAGCCGAAGCCTGAGGCAAACGGAATTTTTCCAAGAGTGGACAGACCTGCGGCAACGCCAATCATGTTGGCTTCCGCAATACCGCAGTTGAAAAAACGGTCGGGATATGTTTTTTTAAAAATACCCGTGTTCGTGCAACTCATTAAATCCGCTTCCAGCACCACAATGTTTTTATTTTTTTCGGCTAATGCCATTACTGTATCGACATAAGCCATTCGCATTTCTTTTTGTTGTTCTGCCATGATTTACTCCTTATCCAAAGCGGCAATGGCTTCTCTTGCCTTTTCCATGTCGAAAGCCATGCTGTGATTTTTCTCCACGCCTTCCGCGAAGCTACAGCCCTTTCCTTTGATTGTGTGCATTACGATCATCGAAGCCCTTTCTTTTTCCGCGAGAGCTTTATCAATCGCGGCATCCAAAGCGGCAATGTCGTGACCATTGACTTCTTGAGTGAACCAGCCGAATTGTTCCCACTTTGCGGCAATGTTTCCCATGTCCAAAATGTCTTTGCAAAAGCCGTCAAGCTGTTGTTTGTTGTTATCGGTAAAAGCAATTAAGTTGGGGAGTTTTTGATAGCCGGCAAATAACGCGCCTTCCCAAATCTGCCCTTCGTTGGATTCGCCGTCTCCAATAATCGTGTATACGGTCGATGTTTTTTTATCCATCTTTAAACCGAGGGCTATGCCGATAGCGGCGGAAAAACCCTGCCCTAGAGAGCCTGTTGTCATATCGATGCCGGGTGTCTTATTGCGGTCGCAGTGGCTGGGGAGGCTTGTTCCGCCCTTGTTCAGGGTAGTAAGCCAGTCTTTGGGGAAAAATCCCTTGAGCGCTAAAGTCGCGTAAACTGCGGGACCGGAGTGCCCCTTAGAAACTACAAGCTGATCCCTTTCTTCCCAACGGGGATTTTTCGGATCAACTTTCATTTTGTGGAAGTATAACAGAGCCAAAAGGTCAACGATTGACATTGCCCCACCGATATGACCTGTTCCAAGATTTCCGATTTCTTCGATTGTCATTTTACGGATTTCTTTTGCCTGCGCTTTTAGATAATTTTCAGTTTCTTTATCCATGCTGTTCTCCTCTAAATAATAAATAATTATACCATGAATAAAAGCTTTTGTCATGTACCATTGACATTATAAAGAAAGAAAATCATTATTTATTAAAGATGCGATTAGAAAAACCTTATCTGGCGTTTATTTTTTTTATTTTGGTCAATATAGGTCAAATTGCCGCGCAAACATCGGAAGCGGAAAGGCCTTTCAGGATAGGGACAGGTCTGGGCTATTCATACACCGGATACCGGGAAGAAACGGATTTGCCTCTTAACAGATACTTTAATGCCCTAAATTTTAATATAAATTGTAATATCGAAAAAAATAATTTTTATTATTCACTTAATTTTGGATTTTTATCCGGTGAAAATAATGCTGTAGAAGTTGAAAATGATAATTTTTATGAATACCATCAGAGAGAATCTATTTTTTTAAGGGCATATTTGGAAAATGCGCTGGATTACAGACTGTGGGGAAACAGTGTTTTTCCGGGATACCTTGGCGGCGCAATTCGGGGCGATATTTATTATTCTGTTTTACAGCAGTCAAATTATTACAGCTTAACAATGTTGTTATCGCTCGATATTCATGTGACTCAGAAATGGATTATCAATGAAAAAAACAAATTTGTTTTTTCGGCGAGTCTTCCAGTTTTTGGTTACGGATTCAGACCCCCTTACTTTGGATTACTTTACGCGCCGCTTGACATGGAAAAAAGTATAACAAGCCTCCACAATTACAGGGCAGTTTTTGGAGATTTGAAATACCATCATCAAATAAACGGGTTATTTTCTTTTTATCTGGGGTTTGGTTTTGAATTTTCTCACATTACTTTTCCTCAGCCAAGAAAAGACGCGCTGTTCTGCGTGAACGCGGGAATTGCGTTTTCCCTTTAGGAGAAGGATTTGAAAATAAATTTTAAATTTTTGATATTACCGTTATTTGCATTACTGTCCGCGTGTCAGTTGTTTTTAGGACAAGACCCCGATGCCGGTCCTGAAGAAGTATTAAAAAGCCTCTGGAATGATTTTAATAATATTCATGCAAATTTAGATTTTAGAATGTGCAGTAACGCCAAGTATAACAGTTGGTATGATGTATATCATAATAAGTTAAATGGGTATGCTCTTAAAGTTTATTCCGGTATGCCTGATGGATATTTATTTGACGTATGCGCAAATATGTTAAAAGAATTAAATGATCCTCATGTTGGTTTATATGCCCCGGGTAAATATGCCGGAAGTTATGTTGACAGCTATAATGAAGATTTTAAACTTTCTACGGTAAAAAGTTATTTAATCGAAAACGGAAATAGTGATTATAAAAATTTTTTATATGGCAGATTTACAACTGAGCCTTATATAGGTTATATTTATATTGCATTATTTACAGATGAAGATTCTGAAAAGGATGAAAATGAATGGGGAAGGGCGATTAAGAATATTTTAAAAAGCCTTGCAAGTGCCGATGCTATTGTTTTGGATGTCCGCAACAATAGAGGAGGAGAGATATTTGTAATGGAATATATTGCCGCCCATTTCGCGTCCGAGCAAAAAGACTATATGAAAGCAAGAATCAAAACAGGTCCCGGACCAAATGACTTATCTTCCCCTAAAATTTACACTATAAAACCTTTTACAACAGTTTCTGATAACACGTATAATTATACAAAACATATTGTCCTATTAACAAATAGGAATTCAATTTCCGCAGCGGAATGGTTTACTATGGCATTGCGTACTCAGAGCCATGTAACGCATGTAGGAACGCCGACATGCGGGGCGTTTTCCGCGCGGAAAGATCGCCCTATGATAAACGGGTGGTTTTACTCGATCTCACCGGAAAGAGTGACGGATATGAACGGAATATACTATGAAGGAATTGGAATATTTCCCGATGAGAATCACATAATAGCAAATAAAACAGGCGATGAGCAGCTTGATTATGCTATTGAATTGGCAGCTAAGCTTGTGAAAGAAACAAAATGAAAACGAGTAACTTTTTAAAAATAAAAACTATTGCCATCTTTGTGGCAATAATTTTTATTGCTTGTGAAGACAAGGAAACTTCATACGGTAAAAATTACGCTATCACTTCACTTTCTGCCGACGGTTCTTCTGACATTCCAACAACCAAACTGTTCTTTACAGTTAACGACGATAACCTTGTTCTTACCGCCGAAGATATAAAAATAATTGCCGGCTTTTCTGTGATAAAGGGCGCTTTAATAAAGAATCTGGATACGATGATTTATGAGTTGCACATAACATCAGGGAAAACAGGTTTTATCAAAGTGGGTTTTGATCCTTATCGTGGTTTTACAGGGTGGGATGCAAAACAGGCAAATGTATACGCCGATTGGTACTTTACCGGCACTTCAGAATTGTCAATTACAGGTAAAAATAAACAAGGCGATTCGTTAGAAATACCGCCTGAAATAGACAAAGTACCAATCACTTCAATTAGTTTTGACGCGTTTAGTAATAAACATCTGACTAGCGTTATTATTCCCGAAAATATTACCGTTGTCGGGAATAACGCTTTTGCATATAATCAATTGACTACGATTGAGATTCCGGAAAGCGTTACCGCCATCGGAAATGCGGCATTTGCATATAATCAAATTACAAATATCACTATTTCAGAAAATGTTAAATCCATTGGGGACAACGCGTTTTACCATAACCAATTGTCCGTTTTTAATTTTCCGGAAAATATTACCGCTATCGGAAACGGAGTATTAGCATATAATCAGTTATCTTCCATTACTATACCAGAAAATGTTACCGTTATCGGTACAGGAGCCTTTGCGTATAACCAGTTATCTGACATTACTATACCTGAAAAAGTTATTACCATCGGAAATATCGCATTTGCATATAACCGATTAATTAATATTACTATTCCGGAAGGTGTTTTGTACATTGGAGACAATGCTTTTTCTTACAATCAATTGTACGAAGTTACTATTCCCAATAGCGTTACCACTATCGGAAGCAGCGCGTTTGCAAACAATAAACTAAGCGAAATTACCATTCCTGACGAGATTGTGACTATTGGGGCTAATACGTTTTTTAATAACCAATTAACTAAAGTTATTATTTCTGAAAAAGTTTCATCAATAGGAAATAGCGCGTTTGAGTACAACAAACTGGGCGAAATCACCATTCCTGAGAGCGTTAAAAGTATCGGCTTTCATGCGTTTTTTAATAACCAGATAATCAGTATCACCATCGGGGAAAATGTAACGCTTAGCGATTTGTCTTTTGGCGGCGGTTTTGAGAGAGCCTATAATATTGATCACGAAAAGGCGGCGGGAATTTATACGCGGTCTGATATTTACAGTAATGAATGGACATGGACAGAAAAAGAAGAATAGACTTGTATCGGGCTTAAGTCTGCGGAAACCCAGTTTGTTCCCGAACAAGTTCAATTACGCGCTTTCCACGCGCATCATGGATACGCTCTTCCCAGCATCTTTTGCGCCGCCTCAATATCTCCCGCGCTGATTGCGCTCCGGATGCGGCTTGAGCTGACAGGCAAAGCCCCTTCTGTAACTTTTGGTAAAATCTCTACCTGAATGTTATGCGAAGTAAAAAACTTCTGAATTGTCTCCGCGTCAGTGTCCTGTTGATAACCGCACCGGAAACCGCTTCCAACCGCGAAGAAACCGACATTGCCGCGCTTTAACAAAATATTTAAAAACTCAATACCCTTCATTTTTTTGAACTCTTCGGTAAAATCAATAACAACCGTTATCTTAATACCCATGCTTTTAAATATATCCAGTCTTTGATCAAAAGTTAAAATATTTCCGCTTTCAATTTTATGGTTATGCCTAAATGTGACAACAACAGGCGTTTTGTTTGCGTCATGTGAAACAATCCGCTTTAACAGCGCCTGATGACCAATATGTACGCCGTCAAAAATGCCTACAGTCATAGAAGAAGATTTTACGTTATGTGAAAATCCGTCTTCTAAAAACTTCTGCCATTCAATTATTTTCATCATTGGCGTTGTCATTAATCGACATGAGTTCTTCCAATTTTGTGCGGAAAAGCTCATAGTCCGGGGCAAGTCTTACCGCTCTTTTTACAAGGCGGATTGCCGATTTAATTTTTCCATTAACGTAATAAACAAGCCCCCATAAATAAAAAAGAGCCGGATCCGCTTTCGGTCGCGGCCTAATGGCGCATCTGAGTTTGTTGGAAGCTTCAAATTCTTTCGCGCTTCTGTCATAATTTTCAATACTAAACTCCCATTTTCCGGCAAGAGCGCGGGCTTCCCAGTCTTCTGTTCCAAGGAGGGACAGTTTTGGCATAAGAGCGGCAAGTTCCGGCATATTGTCTTGATTAAGGAAAATTTTCCCGGCGCTGACATAACGCGACAGAGCCTCTTTTTTATTTCCTGCCATTTCATGCGCGTTAGCCGCGTTAACTGCATATATGCCGTTTTCCGCGTTCATTTCAAAAGCTTTATCCCACGCTTCGGCTGAGTCAGCGTAATCTTTTAGTTCCCAAAGGCATTTTGCAAATAATGTGTAATAATCAATATCTTTATTTATATTTTGCTGATGTTTTATTATATATTCTTTTAACTCGGTAAATTTATTTAATTCATATAATATCTTTATTTTTTCAGTGCACGCTAATTTTCCTTCGGCTGAATCCGGCCATTGATCAAGAATAGCGTTAATAAATTCTTCTGCTGTTTTGTATTCTCTAAGCTGGAATGACATTCTTGCCGCAAGAAGCAGTTCTTTTTTTGTCCTTACGTCAGATACGGCGGAAACAGTACTAATAACTTCATCCCTTCGTTTCCACGCCCTGTTAATCTGATCCAGAGCCTTAACAGGTTCGTCCATTATGGCGTAAGTTTCGGCAAGCCTTAAACGCCCCTCGGCATTGATATTGGAATCGTCTGTCCATTTCTTATAGTATTCCTCTATTGATTTTATCCGCGTATCAACAGAGAGATAATCAAGCATCGCCTTACAAACATACTCATTTGATTCTTCGGCAGATTCATAAGAAGCCAAAGCAAAACCAAGCTTGCCATAAGCGATGGTATCGTCGGTTACTTCTCCCAGCCATTTGCCGTTTAGAAGAAAAATCAAACACGCGCCGCAGGTGATTATATTCATAGTAAAATTAATACCGTCAAAATCCGATATTTCAGTCCACGCAATAAGAGTTTTTGGCGCGTTATTCTTTACAACGTCAAGACGGAAATACCCCTTGCTGGAAACAAGCGCCAAATAATATGACTCCTCATCCATAATTCGAAAAATAATCCCGGCAGCCGAGTATCCGCCAAGAGTGTCCAATCTGATTTTTGCTTCTATTATGTGATCTTGAAATTCATAATCGGGCATATCTGCCCACGCGATACATTTTGCTTTTTTCAGGCCAAGCGTAAAAGAACCATTTGATAGGTAGGAATTATATGAAGATTCTGATTTAATATCAAAAGGAAGGTTTTTTGTTTTAGAAAAATCTATTGTCAACTTACCTTCGGAAGTGATGCCGTCCGCGTCATTATATCCCGGATTTATTTGCCGGATTTTATTGGAGAGCGTGTAAATGAGCCTTTTAGAAAAAGTAAGCATAGTTAAGATGTACCTTAAAAATCTAAAAAAGTCGATATGTAATATCAGCAGTATTGATATTATTATCATTATTACTTTGTTAATTTTGACCATATCCACATTAATCATGAAGTTGCCGGTTAAAAAGGAAGCCGAACCCAAACAGGTGAATCTTTATTTGTCTGTAAGCGGTGAAGAACTGTTTGGAAAAGAATTAATGGAAACATTAATATCGGAATTTGAAGAAAAAAATCCTGATATACGGCTTCTTTTTGCTAAGAGCGGCAGCGACAGCGATACTGATAGTGATACGGATATTGAACCGGACATCCTTTTTTTAATTGAAGGTGATTACAGCGCCCTTATCGCCGAAAACGCCTTGATGGAATTGAATTCATTTACTAACTACGAATCTGGCACGCGTCAAATGGCAATCCCTCTTGTCTCTTTTATGGATATGCTTTTTTACAATATTGATATCCTTACAGCCGCCGGTTTTGACCATCCGCCAAGGAACAGGGATGAATTTATTATTTATGCAAGAAAAGTCTCCCGAGGCAATTTCGGCGCGGCGGGATACGCGTTAAGTTTGAGCCAAAACGACAGTCAGGCTCTGTCTAGGGATATTTTTTCATGGATATGGGCGGCTGGCGGCGGCTTCTGGCCTGAGGAGGGAATCACTCCGACACTAACCAGGGCAATGACCAATGATCTTTCATTTTTTAGCGCTCTCAACCGTGAAGGAGTTTTAGCGCCGGATGTTTTTGAAACAACAGGCGATCAACGCCTTGATTCGTTTATTAGCGGAAAGATTGCAATGATGATCGCTTCTACACGTACAATTCCGTACTTAAGAGCGAAAATGGGAGACAACGTATTTGGCGTAACAACAATTCCCAGTCCGGAAACCGGAGGAAAGTACAACATAGGCATTTCCTCTATTTATACCGGCATATCCGCCAACACATCTCACCCGGATAAAGCGTGGAGTTTTCTTGCGTTTCTTGCTGAGAAAAGCCCTCTTCTTTGCGCTGAGTTAAAAGCTGTTCCCGGCATGGTTTCCAGCATTATTCCCGGTAATTATGTAAGCGATGATCTTTTCTATTCCAAAGCATGGGATATTTTTGAAGCGTCAGTAATCGCAGAAAGTTTTTCAGGAAAACCTGACGCGCAAAAATACGAAACTATTTTTTTAGAAGAATTGCGGCTTATGTTTGAAAGCAACCATACTGTACTGCAAACTACAGCCGCAATTCGGCAAAGATGGAATGAAGTTCCCAAGTTGAGGTAGCGGCTTCCTTCAAAATATATCAAGTAAAATGAAGGCATTTAAATTTAAATAGTAGGTTTTTATTTGTTTATTACGCTTTTTATCACTTTAGGGATATACCGTATCAGATCACTCGCCAGTACGGAATATTCAGTAAGGGCTAAACCGGCAAACCACCCGGCTTCTCCGTGCAAATACGCGCCAAGAATTGCCGCCTCGAAGCAAGTGCAGCCCTGCGCGATAAGGGAGACAATGATGCCGCTGAGTACGTCTCCCGTTCCGGCCTTCGCAAGAGCGGAATTTCCAAAAGGAAGAATGACTGCGGTTCCTTTCGCGTTGACAGCCAAAGAAGGGCTTCCCTTCAATAAAATATTTACATTTAATTGCGCCGCACAGTCCCTAAGCTTGTTTATCCTGTCGAGCGGTTCATCGGGCAAATCGCCAAAAAGCCTTTTCCACTCTCCCATGTGCGGGGTAATGACAATCTCCCCCTTGTGCCCTGCAAACTCCGGTAAACACCCAACAAACGCGTTCAGACCGTCTGCGTCAATTACAGCAGGTTTATCTATTTTACCGATAAGTTCCCGCACAAGAGACGCGCTCTGCTGGTCTCTTGACAACCCGGAACCGACGCAAAGAGCGTCCATACGCTCGCAGAGAGACAGGACTTCATTCAGCGCGGATGCCGCGCAAGCGCCGGATGCAGTTTCAGCTAACGGATGCAAAACAGGTTCAGTAACCTTAACGGACAATGTATTAATAAGTGATTCAGGGACAGCCAAATGAACCATTCCACATCCGCTGCGTAACGCTGCAATGGACGCAAGCGCGGCAGAGCCGGTCATTCCGCGCGAACCGCACACAAGAAGCGCAAGCCCGTGATCAATTTTTGATCCGGTTTCCTTACGTGCGGGCAGGATACGATTGAAGAAATTAATGTCAGGCAGAAAAATCCCGAGGGACTGCTCTTTTACAATATCCGCCGGATAACCCAAATCGGCGACTTGTAATTCACCGACATAAGCCCTGCCGGGGTAAAAAAATTGTCCCAATTTAAGAAATCCGGCAGACACGGTACAATCGGCTTTTATACATGAAGAAGTACATTTTCCGTTGTCGCAATCAAGCCCCGATGGAGTATCAACCGCTAAAACGAAAGCCTTGCTGGAGTTCACAGTCTTAATCAGCTCAGCGTACAATCCGCGAGGTTCTCCGTTCGCACCGATTCCAAGCATCGCGTCGATTATCAAACTGTAATTGTTAAAATCGGGTAATTTTTCATTGCTTGTAAGTATGCGAACGACGCCGTTTTCTAAACTGGCGTAATCCTTAAACGCCAATGCAGATTCACCGATTAATTCTTTGGTATCGCAAAGAGAAAAACAATCAACATTAATTCCTGCTTCTTGCAGTAGCCGCGCCGCGACATAGCCGTCTCCGCCGTTATTACCCTTACCGCATATTACCGCTATATTTTTATTCCCATCTTTCACGGCTGTCTTATCTAACATAGCCAACGCCGCTTGATAAATATGCTTGCCGGCGGCGCACATATAAGAGTACCCGGTATCGGTATTGCCGTTTATCGCCAGTTGATCAACAAGCTTCATTCGGGCGGTGGTGAGAACACTGTTTATATTTCTAAATTGAGTCGCCTCTGCCATAAAATGCTCCACCTCAAAAACATTCGGTATAAATACTAATGATCAGCTAACGCCGTGGAACCGCCGGTAATCTCCGCCATTTCCTGCGTAATACCCGCCTGACGCGCGCGGTTGTAACTTATTTTCAGTGAACCAAGCATATCTTCGGCGCTTTTGGAAGCCTCGTCCATCGCGTTCATGCGGGCGCTTTGTTCGCTGGCGTGAGATTCAACCATCGCCCCGTAAATAACGCCCTTAATATACTGAGGAACCAGCGTGTCAAACACCGCCCCCGTAGACGGCAAAAATTCAAATTTTAAATCCACTCTTTTCTCGCCGCCGATTTCAAAAATATCATGTTGAATCTTTTCTTTTACAAGAGGAATAATTTGATGTTCTGTTGGCAGAAGTTTTACCATACTGTACATGTGGGTATACACAATATGTATCGAATCAAACATTCCCCAAAGATACTGCGAGGTCACATAACCGGTAACTTCTCCTGCGTGTTCCAAAGTAGGCAACTGCGAATGGAAAGAAAAATTTTCCAGAATTGTATAATGAGTATGAGAAAAATAGCGATAAGCGATTGCGCCGCCGATAAGTATCAGAACCGGATTTTGCACTTTTGCGCAAAGCTCGTTTACAAGACGAAAAATATTCGCGTTATAACCGCCGGCAAGCCCCTTGTCGCTGGTTATTACAATTATCGCTGTACGGCCGGATTTTAAATCATCTGGTTTCTTAAAAAATTTGCTCTCAATATGATTCTCACTCGAAAGAATATCGTACATGGATTTTTGAATCCTGTTAAAATACGGCATGGTATCCGCGAGCATTTTTCGCCCTTTGCGCAATTTTGCAGTAGAGATAAGATTCATCGCCTTAGTAACTTTCAATGTCTGTTCGATAGCCCGCATCCGCAGGCGCACGTCCCTTAGGCTCGCCATTTATTTTCTCTCCGCTTTAAAAGATTTTACCGTTACGCGCAATTCTTCTTCCTGCTGATCTGAAACAACTCCCGTCTCCGAAATGCTCTTCATTAAATCAGCCTTTTGTTCTTTAAGGTATAACAAAAAATCTTTTGCAAACGCGGAAACATTTTCAGTTTTAATATCAAGAAGAAATCCCTCCACCGCGAGAAAAAGAACGACAATCTGTATTTCCAGCGGATGAGGCGAATACTGCGGCTGTTTCAGCACTTCCATAAGCCTTTCGCCCTGCGCAAGTTTGTCCTGAGTTGCCTTGTCCAAATCGCTGCCGAATTGCGCAAACGCCGCCATCTCTCGGTACTGGGCAAGATCGAGTCTGAGTCGGCCTGAAATTTTTCGCATTGTTTTTGTCTGCGCTGAACCACCGACACGGCTTACCGAAAGACCTACGTCAATCGCCGGACGGAAACCAGAATTAAACAATTCAGAATCAAGAAATATCTGTCCGTCAGTTATCGAAATTACGTTGGTGGGAATGTAAGACGAAATGTCGCCCGCTTGTGTTTCAACAATGGGCATCGCGGTAATTGAGCCGCCGCCCTTTGTCTGCGCCAGTTTTGCCGCCCGTTCCAAAAGCCGCGAATGTAGGTAAAATACGTCACCGGGAAAAGCCTCGCGTCCCGGCGGGCGGCGCAGAAGCAAACTGATTGCGCGGTAAGCGACGGCGTGTTTGGAAAGATCATCGTAAATTACAAGCACGTCTTTTCCCTGATGCAAAAAATGTTCCGCCATTGCGACCGCCGAATAAGGCGCGATGTATTGAAGAGCCGCCGAATCTGAAGCAGACGCAAGCACTACAAAGGTGTAGTCCATCGCGCCGTGTTTCTCAAGGTTATCAACAATTGCCACTACCGAAGACGACTTCTGCCCGATAGCGCAATACACGCAAATAACATTTTTTCCTTTTTGATTAATTATCGTATCAATAGCGATTGCGGTTTTTCCCGTTTGGCGGTCGCCGATTATCAGCTCACGCTGTCCGCGCCCGATGGGGATCATCGCGTCTATGGAAAGGCATCCTGTTTGAAGCGGAGTGTCCACGCTTCCACGGTCGATTACAGGCGCGGCGGGAGCCTCCATCGGCATAAATGCTTCGGCTGTTATAGGACCCTTTCCATCAAGAGGTTCGCCAAGCGGATTTATCACCCTGCCAAAGAACGCGTTACCTGAAGGAATAGACACAACCCTGCCGGTTCGTTTTACTTCTTCGCCGTCTTTAACCAAGTCTTCGCCCGTTAAAATTACGCAGCCGGCGTTCTCTTCCTCAAGATTGAAAACAATTCCATGGGCGCCGGAGGCAAATTCAACCATCTCTCCGTAGACTGCGTCGTTAAGACCGTAGACGGTGGCGACAGAATCGCCTACCTGAACAACAAAGCCCGAACTGCCGGACAAAGCCACGCCCTTCCAATTTTCAATTCGCTCTTTTAAAACTCTCGTTAAATCATCGTAGTTAGCCATTGCGGCCTCCTGTACTCTCTTTTAAATGAACCGCCATATCTTCCAATTGCCCCTTTAAACTTGCGTCAATATAATGACTGCCAATCCGCAGAAGGTAACCGCCCAGCAGTTCAGGTCTGAGGCGCATTTTCATTTTAACGCCCGACGCGCCGGTTTTCTCTTTTATCATTCGCGTCATTTCTTCTTCAAAGCCGCTGTCCGCAGGAGTTGCGGATTCAACAGTAACGTCAAGTATCCCGTTTTGCTCATTCAGACCTTGTTCAATCTTTTGCAGAACCAAACCAATTTGCGCAAAACGTTTTTTTTCAACTAACAGACACAGGAAGCGTATCGCGTACTCAATGGCGGGAGTTACTTGTGGGATAGATGCGGCGCTTTCTCTCAGTACTTTTTCAAGTTTTGCCGAGGCGTTGTGTCCGAAAAAAACGCCGTGTACGGTTTTAATCTGCGCGGAAAGCGCCGTAAGGCATAAAAACGCCTCGTTTGCGTCCGCGCCCGAAACGGCCAAAAACGCGCTTGCCCAACGTTGTGCGTGAAACACTTTAGCCCTTTCCTTTTTGCGCCGTCGCTGGAAGCGCAAGCTCGTCCAACAGCATATTCACATAACGCCTGTTGTCATCGCCAGAAAAGTCCTTCGCGGCAAGTTTTGCGGAGACGGCTATTATCAAAGCTGCGGCTTCAAGTTTGAACTTCGTAAGCGCCGCCTGACGTTCCATCTCAATCTGTTTAAGCGCGGCGGCTGTCATATCCTCTACGGAACGCTGACCTTCGGCAATAATCGACTGAGACTGACGCTCGGCGTCTTGATGCGCTATTTTTAAAATTTCATGAGCTTCCGCTTCGACGTTTTTCAGTTTGTCTTCGTATTCTGCAAGCAGTTTCTTCGCCGCTTCTTCGTCCTTCTGCGCCTGATCAATCGAGTCTTGAACGCGTTTTGCCCGCTCCGCCATGAACTTTGTTACCGGCTTAAACAATATCGCCTTTAATACAAAAAACAGAATCGTGATATTGATAATGGTAATTATAAATGTGACGGAAAAATCAAGCATAATTAACCCAATCTTGTGATTAGAAGAATCGAAATAACCAACCCGTAAATCGCCGTCGATTCAGCTAACGCCACGCCGACAAAGAACATCGGCGTCATTTTTCCGGTTGCCTCCGGCTGGCGCGAAATCGCCTGCAAAAAACCCGATGTCGCAATGCCGATGCCGATACCGGCTCCCAGTCCCGTGACTACCGCGATACCCGCGCCAATCGCAATCAATACTGTCAAATCCATAATTTAACCTCTTTTTTTATGCCGCGTGAGCGGCTAGTTATATCGAAGTCTCCGCAACGCGGAGACAAACCCCCTTTTTATTCATACCCGATCTATTTAAGTGATCAGTAAAATAATTCTATATTTCTTCATTAATTTTTACCGCCTCGCCGATATACAGGCTTGTCAAAAACACAAATATTGCCGCTTGAATCAATCCGTCAAAAAAATCAAAGTAGAGCGATAAAGCGACGGGAAGTGCAAGCGGAAACAGTCCCTCGATCATGCTCATCAGCACATAACCGCCTAACATATTTCCAAATAACCGCAGGGCAAGTGAGATAAGCCGCGTACCGTATTCCATAATATTGAAGGGAAACATAAACGGAACAGGTTTAAAAAGTTTTAAAACCCAGCCTCTTACCCCTCGCGCCGCAAACCCGCAGACAAGAACAAGCAAAATTGAAATGATAGCAAGTGCCGCCGTTACGTTGATGTCCCTTGTGGGGGGGCGGATTTCAAACATCGGAACAAATTCGTGTCCAAAGGCTTTCAGTCCCAGTGGCGACAAAACAGAGAGAATGTTAGCAAGGAGCAGGAACAAAAAGAGCGACCCCATGTATGGGCCAAGATATTTCGCAAATGGGCCAAATTGATTTTTCGCGAAGTTGTTCAGGAACTCGACCGCAGTTTCCAAAATCGCCTGCGGCCCTGTGGGAACCTCTTTGAGTTTGCGCGTAAGAATGAGCGATACGGCAATTAGTATGAGCATTACTACCCATGAAATTATGACTGTTTCGGTTATGGGTATTTTAGTGTTGAATAGAGAAAGAGTAAAAACGGTTTTTATCTCAAGAGCTTTCATATACCCCTGCCGGAAATCTTTTATATTTATAGAAGTATACTATAGTGGGAGAATATGTTCAATTATGGAATTTATTGATTTTTGGCTAAATAATGATGTATTTAGTCACTTTCTACACGATGTATGCCCAAAGAATTTATTTAGTACAGGCGGACAGGCTGCGCACGCTGTAAAAACTTCGGAGGAAACCGCCTACGAGCCTTTCCAGCGACTGAACAGCGTGGGTAGAAAGTTTTATCTAGGGTTTGTCGCCGGACGTTTTTTCTCTGAATTTTCTTTGTTTTATTCCAAAGTCTCTACGGCGGGGAATTCCGAAAGATGTTTTTACATCGCGCGCAGCCTGCCCGCCTGTACTCAAGAATTTTATTCGGCATACATCTTCTAGCGGTAATAGGCATTTTATCACTTAGTGATCTTTGTATCTTCGTGATCTTCGTGTGAAAATTTTTTGGGAAATAATTAATTATTTGACTACCGCCCACACCACACCGCTGCTAATTACCGCCGTAACCGGAATCGCTATTAGCGTAAAAGTCCTGCGAGAAGGCAGCCGGCGAGGAAAGCGAATAGGGTGAAGGCGATGAATTGTTTCATTCAATTTTAAATCTCCTTACGAAGAAACTCACACAAAGATCACGAAGGGACAAAGATCACAAAGAAGGTACACTTGGAAAAAGCGTTAGCTGCAACTATTGCGCCTCCTTTTTACATAAACCAAACTACCCCATATCTAGTGCCGCCGATTTGTCAACGGCACTATGAAATTTGGGTATCAGGCACGTTGCGTTTACTGTTTGTAAATCGTTGTCTATTGAAGAAAAGTCCTGTGAGTAGGCAGCCTGCGAGAAAAGCGAGGAGAAGATACAGAATAGGGCGAAGGCGACGAATTGTTTCATTCAAGTTTAAATCTCCTTTTGAAAAAACGTAAAAGGGTGACTCCTCTTTTGTTTAATCTTATTAAAAAGTGTGCATGACACTGTTGCGTTCATAGTAGTTTAAGGGAACCGCTTATCAGCAGTTCCCTTTGGTTTTTTCTTAATTGTCGTCCCAGTACGCTATATGAGGAAGAAAACTGCCGCCGTCGTAGTTGCAGCCCACGGCGACAAATTTGCCATTACCATAGGCAATTCCAAGGATTTGTGATTTGGTGGCAATGGAGTTGCTTGTGTTAAATGTTGTGTTCGCTATAGCAGTCCAATAATTGCCTCCTGCGCCGTTTTCGTCGGGGTCAGACAAATACGCCGCTTTGCCGTTAGATCCCACGGCGACAAACTTTCCGTTGCCATAGGTGATGGCACTGCCACCCCCTATGGTGTTGTCCATTGGTATGTCGCCTAGTCTGTCGATCCATATTATGCCATCAGTCGATTCCGCGACTTTGTCTTGGCCCACGGCGACAAACCTGAGGAAGCCCCATGCGATGCCGGAGATGTTTCTACCGAATTTGGTGTCCGCTACAGCAGTCCATGTTACGCCGTCAGACGAATATGCCATTTTTCCAAGATAGCCCACGGCGACAAACTTGGCGGTTCCCGCTCCCCAATAGTCGTCGCTATATGCGATGCCCAGTATGTTGTTGTTGACGTTGCCGAATATGTCATTTACGAATACTCTTGTCCATGTTACGCCGTCAGACGAATACGCAATACTTCCGTCTTCCCCTGCGACAAACTTTTCCTGTCCGGCAGCACCGCCCCAGGCGATGGCGTTGGCACTGCTTGCGGTAGTTACGGCTGTCCATGTTACGCCGTCAGACGAATATGCTATTTTAGAGTAGCCCACGGCGACAAACTTGCCGTTGCCATAGGTGATGGCTTCGATGTAACCTAATTTGCTGTCCGCTACGGTTGTCCATGTTATTCCGTCAGACGAATATGCCATTTTGCCGTCATCGCTTCCTGCGACAAACTTTTCCTGCCCGGCAGCGCCGCCCCATGCTATTGCCTGGATTTTGCCTGTACCGAATGTGGTGTTTGTTACGGCTTTCCATGTTACGCCATTGTCTTTTTTGCCGCCATTGTCATCATCATCGCCGCCACAAGCCGCCATTGAAAACCCGATTACCGCTGCAATGGCGATAATCCCGATCAGTTGTACCAAAGGTACATTGCTTTTGTTTTTCATAAAAAACTCCTTAAAATTGATATATGAAAAAGCCTTATGCGATCGAAGGTCGTGCGACCTTCGGTCGCTTGGCGTTTTCCCAAAGATTGGAAAATGAGAAATACTATTATTTTTTGATGAAAAAACAGTGTTAAGTGGTTTGTGTAGTTGACACGATTTTTGTTAGGTGAGTATAATTGTGTTGCGTGTTGCGTGTTGCGTGTTGCGTGTTGCGTGTTGCGTGTTGCGTGTTGCGTGTTGCGTGTTGCGTCGGACTGAAGCATTTTTATATAAGTGGGGATTTTATTTGTCCTCTCACCGTGCCGCATTTGTCCGTGAACGCCCCTTGACGGGGCGCAGTTGTTTGGGTGTGCCTGTTGCGTGTTGCGTTCACGGCTTAAAATTGTCTGACCACTAAAGTGGTCAGACAATTTTAAGCTTGGAGTTTGATTTTTATCGGTAAAATGGGCGGTTTCTTTGCCTTTCATTTGATGCCTCATACTGCTAATATATCTCATTTTTGCAGTTTTTTCAGGTTCATGCTATAAAATTATTTATTTTGAGTGAAAATTACAAATACATGGGAAAATGCTCTTTTTTGCGAGGAAATAGGGGGAAATGCCTATTAGCGGTACAAGATGTATGCCAAATAAATTCCTTGAGTACAGTCAGGGCAGGCTGCGCATGGCAAAAACATCTTCTGTGGGTTCCCCGCCGTAGAGACTTTGAAATAAAACAAAGAAAATTCAGAGAATAAAAGTTCAGCGACAAACCCACGATAAAGCCTTCTACCTACCGCTATATAGTCGCTGAAAAGGCTCGAAGCAGACTGTGTCAATTCTTTTTATATGCAACCGATTTTAGCTCATGAAAGCAGGGTACAAGTTCCAAGAATACGCTATTGCCGGAAATAACAGAGCATGGCAGAACCTCTATGCCATGTTTTCTATCAGTTTTCCACATCCAAGTATGTTTATTACCCGTTTTAAGTTATAAGCGAGAAAAGCAAGTGAAAATTCTCCCAGCACGTTCCTGAACCCTTTCGTCAGACAATATCCGCTGTCCATGCTTCGCTTAATCGTCCCAAACGGATGCTCTACAATGGATTTCCTTTGCCTGATTATTTCTTTGTCAGGCTTAATGCGTATCTGTTTTACTGAAAGATCCCGGTCATTATAATCTTTTGAAAAATCCTCTTTGTCCATAGGAATCTTATATTGAAAGCGGCCGCGCGGGTCCGTGGTGCACTTGCACGCGCATCGAGCGCATGCCCGATAGTTGTAAAATACTCCTATTGGCCCTTTTTGTTTATGCGTCGTTTGATATGCCGGGTACAGCACATTCCCCATCGGGCACAGGGCGATATTCCGTTCTGCTATGTATACGCATCTGCCTTTATGATGCGAGCTTATGTCGCTTGCTTCCCCTTCTTTAGCGGGCACGCAGACGTCAAAATCCGTCCCGGCGACATGCGCGTCCACGCCTTGATTTCTCGCGCTCATTATGTCCGCTATGCTTTCATATCCGGCGTCGGCGACCACCGTTATCGCCCGCGTCCCCAACAGCTTCTGGGAGGCGTTTGCCATCGGCGTGATGAAGTTCTTGTCGTTCCCCTGGTTGCTCGCTTCAAACTCAACTATAAGCTTGTTTTTGGCGTCTACCGCCGTCTGCACGTTATAGCACACGTCCATCTTTTGGCTGTTGGTCGTCATCAGACGGCTGTCCGCGTCGGTCAGAGACTTCTGCTTTTCCCCAGTCTTCTCAAGCTCGTCCGCGTATCCCTGATAACGCTCTTTGCGTTCCTTAAGCCCGCTTATAATTTGGGCTATTTCCTCTTTTGTTTTTTCACCGCCGGCGGCGTCTTCCGCCGCGTCGTTGCTCTCCAGCTCTTTTAGATACTCGTCTATCTTTGCCGCAATCGATATTATCTTGTCCCGTATCTGTTTCTCCGTAAAATTGCGCTTGCGGGAATTTACCGCTTTGAACTTGCTTCCGTCTACGGCTATCAGTTCCCTGCCGTAAAGGCCCATCCTCACGCACAGCGCCACAAAATCACGGAATACGTTTTTCAGCGCTTTGCCGTTGTCATGCCGAAACCGCGCTATCGTTTTATGATCCGGCGACAGTTTCCCCGTCAGCCATATGACTTCCAGGTTCCGTTTGCTTTCCGCCTCAAGACGCCGCGACGAGCGTATCCGGTTCATATAGCCGTACACGTACAGTTTTAATATGTCTTTCGGATCGTACATGGGGCGGCCAGTCCCGTTAGGATCAGCCTTGGCGAACCCTAATTCGCCCAGGTTAAGATTGCTTACATAGGCGTCTATTACGCGTACCGCGCTATTCCAATCTACGTAATCGTCTACCGTATCCGGCAGCATTATCGTCTGATGCCGGGCTTCGCCGCTGATAAATTCCATGCGCCCCTCCGTGTCTGTCATAATATTTTATTATATTATTTATCAAAAAACTAGTTTCTTTGTACTTTTGACACAGTCTGGGGGGAACGCTCCACAAAACACGGCGTAGCCTTGTAGAACTTCAACCGAGACCGTAGGTCGAAGATTCCCCTCTTGATGAAAAATGTAGCATAGTATTGCTCATTTTTACCCCTTCTTTTTTTTTGAACATTGTTATAATGTAAATCAATGGGTAAAAGCGAATTAGTATTGTATCAACCCGATAACTCTATTGCGGTCGAAGTCAGACTTGAAGATGAAAATGTCTGGCTAAACAGACAGCAAATATCCGTTTTATTCGATAGGGATATAAAAACCATCGGAAAACATATCAATAATGCGTTGAATGAAGAACTGGCAAATTTTTCAGTTGTCGCAAATTTTGCGACAACTGCCGCAGACGGTAAAGTATATCAAGTGGAATACTATAATCTCGACATGATTTTGTCGATAGGTTATAGGGTAAAATCAAATCGTGGAATTCAGTTTAGAATATGGGCTAACCATGTTTTGAAAAACTATTTAATGAAGGGCTATGCGGTCAACAAAAGGTTTGAACGCTTAGAAAATCGTGTAACTAAAACCGAAGAAAAAATAGATTTTTTTGTAAAAACCGCACTGCCTCCAGTACAAGGTATTTTTTATGAAGGGCAAATTTTTGACGCTTATATTTTCGCTTCAAATTTGATAAAATCGGCAAAGAAGTCTATAGTTTTAATTGATAACTACATAGATGAAAGCGTTTTATTCTTGCTGTCCAAACGGCAAACAAAAGTCAGCGCACAGATTTATACAAAACGTATATCCGCACAATTACAGTTGGACTTAAAAAAGCATAATTCACAGTATGAACCGATACATATTAATACATCAGACGCTTTCCATGATCGCTTTTTAGTGATTGATAATACAGTATATTTTATAGGCGCTTCACTTAAAGACTTGGGCAAAAAACTGTTTGCTTTTTCAAAAATGGAAATCAAACATACGGAACTTTTATCTGCAAGAAAGAACGGTAATTAAAATATAATATATTAAGAAAAATGGAGGACTTGAATGAAATAATATTATAGAATTATGTTAGGTTCGAAAAGTATATATGCGGATGAATGTTATAAAGGTAATTTTTTTGGTGCTAGTTACGGTATAAATGATGATTTAACGGAAAAATTACCAGATAATTGGAAATTATTTAATGCTAAATATATCCCAATTTATTTAGATAAAAATAAGAATAAAACTAAGGTCGCTGCAGGTTTAAGTTGTGGGCAATTATGGACTATTTGTAAAGGAATAAAAATAGGTGATATAATAATTTGCCCTGATGGTTCTGGTTTTTATTATATTGGAGAAGTTACATCGGATTATTATTTCATAAAAGATGAAACATTACCTCATAGGAGAAATGTGAAATGGTTAAGTAATAAAATAGAAAGAATAAATATGTCTGATGGATTAAAAAATCAACAGGTGCAATTGGAACTGTATCAGATATTACAAAATATGCCGATGAAATTGAAACATTTATACAAGGGAAAAATAATCCAAATATAATATCAAATGATGATACAATTGAAGATCCGGCAGCATTCGCAATGGAAAAACATTTAGAGGAATTCTTAATTGAAAATTGGAATCAAACAGAATTAGGTAAAAATTATGATATTTTTTCAGAAGATGGTGAAATAATAGGGCAACAGTATAATACGGAAATTGGTACAATTGATATATTGGCTATAAGTAAAGATAAAAAGACATTATTAGTTGTAGAATTAAAAAAAGGCAGGACGAGTGATGTTGTTGTTGGGCAAATACAACGTTATATGGGTTTTATTAAAGAAGAATTGTTAGAACCTCATCAAGATGTTAAAGGTATAATAATTGCATTAGATGATGATAAAAGAATTAAATATGCGTTAAATGTAACCAATAATATTGAATTTTATAGATATAAAATTGATTTTAAATTAATTAAGAGTTGAAAATTTCTGGGTGTTTTTTTATTTTACCCATTTTTCACCCCATAAATACATCTTCATAATAATTTCTTTCAAATCCTCTCCCTTTTCAGTTAAGGAATATTCAACTGTCGCAGGAACGGTGGCAAAAACTTTTCTGTTAATGAGTTTGTTTTCTTCCAATGAACGCAAACTAATGGTAAGGGATTTAGCGTTAATGTCATGCAGAAGCCGCCTTAATTCGCCAAATCTTTTTTTCCCTGGAAAAAGATTTTTGAGAATAAGAAAGCCCCATTTGCCCCCAATTACATTGAGCGTTTTTTCAACACAACATTCCACAGTACCGCAAGTTTCCGCAAAAATTTCCTGTTCTTTTGTTTTTGTAACCATTTTATCACCTACTTTCTTAAAGTAACTTATATTACCATAAGGTAACAATATGAAAAATATGTAATTACTTGACAGAATAAATCAGCAATAATATATTGTCAATATGTTCTATGAAAAATTTTACATATTGGAGGTAATAAATCATGAACAAAAGCTTTTTGGATCTCGCCAAAAGTCGGTATTCAGTACGAAAGTACGAGAATAGGGCAGTTGAAAAGGAAAAATTAACCGCTATTTTGGAAGCCGGGCACGTTGCACCTACGGCGGCTAACCAACAGCCTTGTATATTCCTTGTCCTTAATAAAGAGGAATCAATCGAAAAACTTTGTAAGGCTTGCAGTCCGCATGGCGCTCCGCTTGCCATTATTATTTGTGCGGAAAAAAGTAGCGCTTGGGTACGCCCATTTGACAAAGCCAATATGAGCGAGATTGACAGCACAATAGCCACTGACCATATGATGATGTGTGCCCAGGATTTAGGGCTTTCTTCTTGTTGGATAACATATTTTGACCCTAAAATCGTCCGCAAGGAATTTAATATACCCGATGGTATTATACCTTTCAATATCCTTGCTGTCGGTTATGGAGCAGACGAGCCACAATCTCCAGACAGGCACGAACAAACCCGAAAACCGCTTGATTCTATAGTCAAATATTCGTCGTTTTAATATTTTGGGGTGGGTGGCGGGTAATATAATGTACAAAAGAAAACTCATATACCGTATTATTTTTGCAATAATTGGTATTACTATTTTGGCAATGGGATTATCTTTTATGCGTTACGCTGTTCTTGGCGTTGATCCCATAACGTGTCTAAATATCGGGATTGCAAAACAGGTTGGTTTATCATTTGGAACATGGCAATTGATAATGTGTTTTATTTTACTTATTGGAGTATTCATCTTTGATCGCGGAAAAATTGGCTTTGGAACAATATACATTCTAGTTGCGTCTGGTTATACATCAGATTTTTTTCTTTGGCTAATTACAAAAATTCCTCTTTTGGAAACATTTTCGCTTGTGATAAGAGTAATTGTTTTTACATTAGGATTGATAACTGTATATTTTGGGTCGGCTGTATATATTGAGACAAATATGGGGCTTTCTCCGTATGACGCAATAGCAATAATTATTTCAGAAAAAATAAAAAGACAAAATTGGTTTAGATGGATAAGAATTGGAACGGACGCATTATGCGTAATTGGAGGAATACTAACCAAGAGTGATGTAGGAATAGGAACATTAGTATCGGTATTGATAGGCGGACCGTTAATCGCATTTTACAGGAAATTGTTAAAGTACAGGATAGGAAAAAAACAGGCAAAATGACAGAAATAGAACTTGGACCTATACGTCCCCCGTCAGAATCACAAAGCCTATTGATACGGGTAACAAGAGGTTGCCATTGGAATAAATGTTTCTTTTGCGGTTTATACAAAGGCATGAAATATAGCGTCCGTCCAACAGATGATATTTTAGAAGATATTAAAAAAAGTGCGGAACTTTATAATAGAAATGGAACGGTTTTTACTTCTTGTTTTCTTCAAGACGCTGATGCCTTAAATGTTCCAACAGAAGATTTGCTGTTAATATTAGACAAAATAAAATCATGTTTTCCTTCGCTTCAAAATATTACAAGTTATGCACGTTGCGACAGTATTTTAAGAAAAAGTGAAAGTGAATTGACAGCCTTGAGAAAGTTAGGGCTTAATCATTTATATCGTGGAATTGAAACTGGCTCTGATACGATATTAAAAAACATATACAAGGGTATTACTTCAAAAGATATAATCGTTTCTGGTTTGATGTGTAAAAACGCAGGAATAATTTTATCGGATTTTACCTTGCTTGGTATCGGTAGCAGGGAATTGTCAGAAGAAAATGCAATAGAAACAGCCAAAGTAATAAACGCAGTTAATCCCGATTACATAAGGGTACACCATACGGCTTTCAAACCTAATACTAAACTTGGGCATGATGTAGAAAAAGGTGTTTTCATTTTACAATCAGAAGAAGAAATAGTAAGGGAAGAACGCTTATTTATTGAGAATTTAAACGGCATTAACAGTTTTTATATCAATGAACATATTGTAAACCTTTTATTGGAAGTGCGAGGTCAATTACCTTCTGCCAAAAATAATATGCTTGAAACCATAGATATTTATTTAGGAATGTCAAAGAACGATAAAATAAATTTTGCTGTCGGAAGACGTATTGGGTATTATTACTTGTTATCAGATATGTATGATAAAACTAAAAATATGGCAGTATCTCAATACATAAACAATTTAAAAGCAAAACATTCAGACGTTGATTTCGACAAGGCATGCAATTTTTGCAGGGCTAATATGATATGATACCTATTTGATTTTGTGTTTTAGAGAGCAAGGACAAGGCGCATAGGAAAGGGTCTTGAAGGGGTCCGATTATTTTGCAAATTACGCCTTGCTCTCTTTTTTTATTTCCAATTTTATAATTAATTATTTAATTTATATATTTTTATAAACACTTAAATTTGATGTCCATTTTTATCAGTGTTATTTGAAAAAAGAGTATATCTACATAAATGAACAATATATTTTTCCAATTCATCTATATTAATCTTATGTTTTTCATAATCAGATGGATTAATAACTATTGTCAATTTATCAGAAAATGTGGACTCTGAACATGCTGCAATAAATGACTTAATAATTTCTCTTATAATTTCTTCTCTAGTTTTTGGCAATCTTGCAAACCCAGTGCCAACTACCGGAATAACAATATTCTCTTTTAGCCCTCTACTTCCAATAAACAACCAAAGACAAGCCAAGGCAACCTTTAAATCTTCATACGAAGCCGAAGCAACTCCGTATTCATTAATATTGGCTATTGCAAGCATATAAACGGTCTGATTTTTTGGATTAAGTCTTACAGTTGTACCAATCGGATATTTTTTATTTTTACCTATTCGTTTTCCAATTAAGATTTCCGGCTGTATATCCTGTAAAGCAAGTGAAATATCGTTATCAAGTTGTTTTTCATCCCCATAATAAAATAATTTTGTAAATTGTCCCTGTATACTTTTTTCTGAAATTAATTCTTTCGAAATATGAGTATCATAAGTCGTGTTCGAACTAATGACTAAACCGCCATTTTGTTTAAAAAAATCCCCAATCGTAATTTCAATAGAAATATCTCGATTATTTAGCTTCCCTCCGATGGTGAATATTGGCTTTGCTAAAATTATTGCTATAAGAAGACCGATAAAAATAAAAATAAACCAGCATTTTTTAATATCTATTATTATTGGCGATGTTTCGCCTAAAAAGTAAGTTCCAATTTCTGTAAAAAGCCACAATGCACCAAATGAACTTAAAATTGAAGGAATTAATTTCCTACTAATAGTTTTTAAATAGAATTTCAAAGAAAAAATAATTTCCTTAAAACTCATAACCCTAATCCCTTGTATACATCATCGTTGTAGTAATATGCACCTGTTTTTTTTTGATTTTTATATACTTCATGAGAATTAGGCCAATTTTCAAGAGCGTACTGCATAATGCCAGCGTTAAAACTAATATGTACTGCTAGTTCATCTTTAAGTAATGGTGGACATCTATCTGTATCCATAGACCTTTTACCATTTAAATTTACAGCAATTATCGGGAGTTCACGGGATATTGCTTGTTCAATTTCCCAACGGACAAATTTGTATAAATATTGTGTGTTTTCACCTACCAATAAAACAAAGACTTTGGTATTTCTAAGTCGCTCCATTAGCTGCGCTTTGATTGATTCTTCAGTGCTAGTATCTCTTGCGGTATTAAGGTCATGTGCATTATAAAAATTGAATGGAATATTATCATTCTGTTTCCATGCTTCCATGAGCCGATAATAGTGCATATCGGTATCACCATCAAAAGAGACAAAAGTTTTATTTCTGTAACTCATTTAAAATACCCCCAAAGGCTTTAATTTCTTTATAGTATAGCCAAAATAGTCTTATGAGCCAAGCCATATACACACTTGTCAAACAACAGAATTGAAGTATACTGACTTACTCGAGTACTAACATATACAATCTTACATCTTTTATATATTAGGGTAAGTTTCCTTCACGCTTCAAAGCCTACGCTTTTCCACTTCCACTTTTTTAACTTAATTAGAACTTCTAATGACATAAAGATAATAGACTGGATATGTGCCAGTTCAGGAACCCCGCAAACTGACATATACAGGACATAATTATTATATAAATACAAAGACGGCTTTATTGCTGAAAAATACATAGATTTATATTGCCAAATGTTTAAAACGGATAAATTAATAATAATGTCATGATCGCCCATTGCCGGGCAAGATTAGTCGAATATTACAAAGACGAAAATGAAGAAAATATATTAAGGGAAATAGTAAAAAATAATCTATAAATCAATTATAAAGTGCTATTTTTCCTTGACAAACCCTATTTAATAGGGTATATTCTAAAGTAGAAATATGACACGTGAATTTGTAATGATGCCAGAATTTGACCGCCAATGGCAAAAAATGGGCTTGGGCGATGATGAACTCCGTCAACTTCAAGAAGCCCTACTGGAAAATCCGAAAATAGGGGGTGTAATCCGGGGGACAAGAAAACTGCGTAAAATACGCATCGCCTTTGAGGGGAAGGGGAAAAGCGGAAGCGGCAGGGTCGCTTATGTGGACTTTGCCTTTTATGAGACAATATATCTCATAACCGCCTATCCAAAAAATGAGAAAGACAATCTATCAAAAGCCGAGCAAAACGCAATCGCTAAAATCATTATCCGATTTGAGCAAGGCTTAAAAGAACAGGAGAACAAAAAATGAATGTTTACGAAAGCATTATGCAAGGCTTAACCGAAGCCGTAGACTATCAGCAGGGCAAAATCCCCGCTCGAAAAACCAAATTAACTATAAAGCCAGTAGCAGCTTTCAACACCGAAGACATCAAGCGGATACGCAAAAAAACCGGATTAAGTCAGGTAGTTTTCGCCGGTTCTCTTGGAGTCTCCCCAAAAACAGTAGAAGCATGGGAAAACGGCAGAAATAAACCTGAAGGAGCCTCCCGCCGTCTGCTTGAAGTCGTCAGAGATGACCCCGAGTTTTTGAGGCGGTTTCAGGCTTGAGGGTATTAAGAAAAGAAATACATTAATCATAGGACGGATAAGTATAATGCAAAACAATCATTTCAATGAAGCCTACGTTAAAAAACAAAACCTATATGTAGACGAATACGAATTAATTCAAATTCGTACTTTTGATAAAGAATGTTATACTATAAAATACAAAGAGAATTTATTTTGCCCTGATTGTAAACAGGCACGTTTGGGACTTGAATTTGGTGATAAAATAAAATGCTTGCGAACACTGAAAGGTGAATTGCACATAGACAATTGTCAACACACTCCTGACGTAAACATTGTAAATCCAAAACAGATTCAAGAATATTTAAAAACCACCAGTCCATTGACTATAGAGAATAATTTATTATCATTATTGTCTCGTCTTAATTTCAAACAAGAAGATGTTTCATTTAATACGAAAACATCTTCTTTTGTATCTTCTTTTACGTTTCAATATACCGAAAAGAAAATAAAAATTAATGTTTATATACCACAACAAAAAATTGGGAACAGAAAGAACGTATTTTCATATTATATTGCACAATATTACTATGGCGATATTTGGCTTGAAATAGGGAAATATTCAAAAGAGTATGACTATGTTCAATTAAAGATATACTCTTTACAAAATATGGGAAAAGGGGGCTTAATCTGTAGCGTTTTTGTTTCTAAAAAGAACGATAATCTGTCAACAATGGTGGACAAACTCCTAAATAAAACTGAGAATGGCTTATACCACATAGCTTTTTTTGGGCAAATGATAATGAAAAATGCAAATGACGGAAAGCAATATAATAATTTGTACATTACTGACAAGCACAATATTGTTATTGTCAAAAGTTAATTTCTGCGCTGTATAGGGAAGCATATTATTGATTACGCCTATCCTTACATTCAATAATAATTTTACATATGTTATCAAAAATGGGTACAAATCTCTCGAAATTGATATTTTCATAATTTGTAAGTATAACTTTTTGGGAGAATATATGTTTACCATAATGCTTGTCATTTTCTTCCTTTGTTTTGTCTGGCTTAAATGTTTTTCCATCAATAACCCAATTGTATAAATTTTTATCAAATAAATCTTCTATTGCCGTGTCTTCTTTCTTGTCTATAAAGAGAACATATGTATTATTAGATATACATTTGTAATATATTTCTTCATTTTCAATCTTTAATATTTTTTTTATTCTCGTTGTTCCTAAATCTTTATCAACTAAAAATATTACAGGCATATACGAGCCGTGTATTTTAAACTTTTTTCTGTTGTTTAAATAATAATATATCAGTTTTTCTAATCCTGGCGCTCCTTCAGAAATTGAGAATACATCACGAAATAATTTAGATGAACGGAAAAAGTTTATTTTAAGATTGTATGTATTTTTATTAAACTCAATTAAATTAGTAAATTTATCTTTTAGTCTTTTTAAGGCACATTTTAAATATATAATATCAGTTTTGCCCTCTGTAAATATTGTCGGTTTTTCGTTGATTATAAAATGTTTGAAAAACAGATATTCTCTATACAACTTAGTAATAGCATTTGGTTTATCGTGTCTATCTTTATTATTTCTATCATACTGTCTTTTAACGCTATAAACGAAATTTAACATTCCTTCTAATTGAGCAATAGAATTTTTTTCGTCTGTTTTATTTATATAAAATTTATTATTTTTAAAGAGATTATTACACATTGATCGTATATTTCTATAATATTCTCTTTTGATATTTACTTTTTTATTAACTGTTAAGCCAACACACGTTTGTCGTGAATTTTTATATTGCATACTTATTTTTGTTTCATTTATATTGAAACCAGAATTTTGTATCAAGTTCCTCAATTCTTCGCCAACAATCCAATGATCATCATTTTCATATGCAATAGAACTTGGAAATATTTTTTTATTAGTTGAAAAAGTTAAATCATCTACATATCGAGTATAATAGCATTTTTCTTTTTTTGAAAGTTTTAATATTCTCATGTCAAGAATATTTCCTATTAAATTGGATATTATTGGAGAAACGGGACTGCCTTGTGGTAATTCATTATTAAAACATGCTATTTGAGCAATTATTGTCGCAACTTTATTATTTAACTTAAAATTCTTATCATTAATAAAATATCCACGTATACGACCAAAATTAATTGAGGGGAAAAAATCTTTTAAGTCTATATTGAATACATATCTCCTTTTACAATGATTACGACTATTTCTAAAAATAGGTGACATCTTAACAAAACATTGAACTCGACTTTTTCCGTGAATTGATGTATTTCTAATAAATCCGTATGATAATCTTGTTATTCCATGTTTACTCTTTATTATTTCATCATAACAATCGTAAAGAAGATTTGCCAATCGTTTTTGTAATAATTTCAATTTATCATTGGGCGCATTTATTATTCGTGTACCTCCATTTTTCTTTGGTATAGTAAATGATTCATATTTTTCATCATTCGACATTATATATAAAATATATGATAACGTTTTTGGTTTAAAGCCCAATAATAATGCGAATTCATTTATATTTTCTGATTTTTTTAATTTTTCAAGTATAGTCATAAATAAAGGCTCATAGGCACTCTTATGCGATAGGTAATACTATAAAGATATATGCTAAACTAAAAATAAATTAGCATAATAAAAGAGCAATTAAATAGCTAACCTGCCCTTGTTTTCCTATAATTGCGATACGCAATACTAAATCTGCCTATGAGCCTAATTAATAATATAAAACTATTTAAAATGATTGTCAAGTTCTAGAAAAATATTTCTCCATTTCATGACAGAAACAAGAGAAAACATAATAATTTGGTCGAATATGGTTATATAAATTCCCCTTCACTCAAAATAGAACCTGTCGCATTTCCGCTTCACCGCCGCCCATTCAGGAAGCGGCATACTTTCTTTTTTCCTGTTGTATAACTGAATATCTTTAGTAGTTATCAATTCCATTTCCAATGCAAGGGTAGTCATTTCCGCACGGCTACTCGCATGAAAGATGCTGTATAACCTGTTAAGGTGGTTATATACCGTTTTTCGGGATATATTCAATGTTTCCCCGATTTGGTCAATGGTACACCCGCAACACAGCATGACTAGACATTCCCTCTGCCGTTTGGTCATTTTGCTTTTGTTGTCCGGCCATTCCTCGCAATGGTCAATAAGTTTTTTCACCTTCGGCGAAATATACTGCCCGCCCTCCCGAACAATCCGCAAACCCAGTTGAAATTCATCATACCCTTCCCACAAATTAAGGTATGAATTCGCCCCCTCCCAGATGAACCACGGGGCACGGCTCAAGGGGAAATCATGGACGGAAACAACGGCGACGTTCAATTTCGGGAAAATCTTTACCAGTTCGCCGATCCTGCAAGACGTAGCGTCCTGATAAAAACGGCTGTCAATCATTACCAGACGTGGGTTCTTGTTGCAGATGACCGTATTCAGTTCGTCATTTTCCCTGTCCGTAACCGTAACATTTTCAAAACGCAAAGCTTCTAGCCGCCCTTTTATCTCCGCATGAAGTTCCACCGCCCTGGACAACGCCAACACCCCGCCGTTCATTTTTTATCCCTCATAATTAGCGAAATTATCAGGCGAGAAACAGGCTTGCCCGTCCTTGCCGTATGATTTCACCTTTTTTTCTTCGGTATGCGTTTTACCCCGAACGGATTCGGGTTTTTCCCCCTCCGTTTCAAGACGGATTGCCCTTAAAAGACGCATCCGCTCCGCCAGTTTTTCCCTCTCCACATGGGTTTTCGGCTTAACGGACGGATGCCTGCAAAGCCAGTTTTCTTCGGCAATTTTTCGCTCCTCGTCCGTTGCGTCAGGGTCTATGCCGGACATTTTTTTCCCGATAACGCAACGCCGTTCAAGCATGGGCAGGGTGAAGTATCCAGTTATCATTGCCGTACCTGTTTTTGCAATCTTCCGTTGACGTTTAACCCATTCAGGAACGTCCTGCAAACGGCAGACAGGTTCATCGGCGAACCATACGGATTGCGCCACCAATGCGTTCTTGGGGCATATAGACGCTGAACATTCTTCAAAGTATTTACATTTCATGTTTCGCCACCTCCATTTTTTTGCTTTCCATCCAGTTTTCAATCTCGGAAGGCTTGAACCGCACCGCCCTGCTCAATTTGTGGAAAGGTATCTCCCCTTTCGCAACATAGCGGTATATGGTCTTTACCGACACTTGCAACACCGCCGCCGCTTCATTCGCTTTCCAATAGGTTTCCATTTTTCACCTCGTATTCGCTAAAAATATCTGTTCATTACCGTGAACGGTACTACCCATTCGAGTAGGTTTTACAAAAACAATCAAGAAATAACGCCGCCGTATACGTTAAAAATAAATTCTGTCTGTTCAGAGCGGAACTGTTGTTTAGTGCAATTTTCAGTAAAAAATAGGTTTTCAGCCGTCTTTTCCCTGTTATTCATATTTCACTCCTCATACATAAAAAATACCTGCCCGTCACTGCGGACATTACTACTAAAAAGACAGATTCTAAAAATCATGTCGCCTTATACAGTAAAAATAAGGTAAGATGTTTCAAAAAGATATTTGGGTTTAGTACAAATTTCGGAAACCATATTTTCATAACCAGTTACACTTTCCCCCGCATACAAGTAAAAATACGGTCTGACAGTTCAAAATGATATAGTAGTTTCCTACAATTTTCGGGAACGTCAATTTTAACAGCCACTTTTCATAACCCGCCATAAATCACCTTTCATACAAATAAAAGTAAGTCCCGCCGTTTCAGAAATAAATAGTATCTTTGCACAATTTTCAGCAACAGACATTTCCCAAACTCCATACAAACAACAATAAGTCTTGCCGTTTCAAAAACATATGAGTATATAACGTAATTTTCAGCACCAGACTTTTCCAAAGCCTCATACAAACAAAAATAAGTCTTGCCGTTTCAGAAGCAAATGCGACTACTGTGCAAATTTAGCGTTTCAGCAACAGACTTTTCTAAAGCCCCATACAAATAAAAATAAGCCTTGCCGTTTCATACGCAAATAGGACTACTGCACAAATTTAACGTTATTGTCCGAAAACCTTTTTCCCTTGCCATGCGGTAATAGACAGCCTTCATAATCAGTCATTAGCCATGAAGGGGGAACCAAACGGCGGCGAATTATGAAAATTGCGGGGCAAAACCAGAGCCGGCCGTTTCGGTATCGTGTAAGAAGTCCGCCGCAGATTTACGGAAAGTGTCGCCTTTATTCGGTAGGTGCGGCTATGAATTTTATTGTCCGTGCCATGTTTCTTCCCCTGTCAGTCATTCCAGTAGGTTTCCATGTTCTTATCTTCACAGAGCCAAAAGCAAAAGTAATTGGGATAAACACGCAATTTTTATCAGGGCAAAAAAAATCCCCCGCCGCCGTCAGCGAGGGATAAGGTTCAAATAAGCCTTTTAAGCCTGTTTCCGTTCCTCTTGCGGTATGCCCTGCACAGGAAAAGAAAACACATTAGGCGGCATTTCCGTTCTTTCCTCCGTCTGCGTCTTATCCTGAACAGGCTGTAACAACGCCTCCTGTATTTCCTTCGCCTTCACAAATTCAAGAGGGTCAAAATGAGTGTAACGCTCCGTCATTCTTTCGCTCTTGTGCGTTGTTATCGCTTGCGCCTGTTCGGTGGTCATACCGCCCTTTAGCATTTCCGTATTGAAAAAATGCCGCCAAGCGTGAATATGCAAATTCCGCTCTTTTATTTCCGCACTGCTAATGCCGATGTTTACCAACGCCTTGCGCAGATACATTAAAACCGTTTTACGGCAAATAGGGCTACCGCCGCCGTCCGTAGAAAACAAATAGCCGTCCCCGCTTTTTTCTTTCAGCAGTTTCAAATCCGCAATCAAAGAAGCCGGAAGCGGAATATTATGTTTGTCTTTTGTTTTAGTCGGTCTATATCCGTAATTGTCATGTTGCATACAGACGTAGATATGATCGTCAAAAAGGCAACTCCCTTTAAGTCCCAAAATCTCCGACACCCTCATTCCAGACAACGCCGCCACCTTATTCACGGTACAGGTAATATGGCTATCTTCCCACACTTTACGCCAATCACCGACAAACAGCTTTTTGAATTCAAGAGGAGTAATAATTTTTATCTCGTCTCGGTCGTTTATCAGCCGTTCAACTTTGGCGGTAGGGTCAACAGGAATTATCCCACGTTCCACAGCCTCAATCATCATTGTTTTGAAAGTTCCGTAGTAGCCGTTAATGGTCGTATTTTTATATTTTTGTTTTATAAGGCTGTCCAGAAAAGCCTCAATCACCGCAGGGGTAATAGCGTCCATTCTCATATTTTTGAAATACGGCAAAATAACCTTATCCAAATTCCGCTTCATGTGGTCAGAATAACTTTGCGTCAGGTTCGCCCGCTTCCGTCTTTTTTTCATGTACTCGCAATTATCCCAATCCCACCAGTTCACGGAATATTCCCCGAAGGTAGGAACATCATCTTTCTTTGGCAACAACGCCCCATCTTTCAAAAGCCTGTTTACAAGTACCCTTGCCGCCGTTTTGTTTGTCTGCCCCGTTGACCTGCCTTTAGTCCGCTTGCCGTTTTCATCATAGGCGTAGAAATACACAACCCGCCTACCCGAAGAAGTAACCCTGAAATACAGGGTAAAATCATTATGAATCTTCATAACTACCTCTTTTTTGGGAATATGATGTCTTTTGTGATTACACCCAATTCCCATAATTTATAGCGTAAAAATCAGCAACGCTAATTCCTTATGGGATAAGCATTTACGGAAACGGTCTATTCTGTAATTAGGTAAAACGTGCAGTTTTCCTTATGTCGGGTAATGTAACGCTGGTCAGTTGGTTGTTGGAAAACGCACTCTCACCTATGTAGGTAACGCTGTTGGGGATGGTAAGGCTGGTCAGGTTATTGCCAGCAAACGCACTATAACCAATAAAGGCAAGGCCCTCGGGCAGTTGCATACGGGTTATGCTGTTATCTGAAAACGCGCCCATGTAGTAACCATAATCAATGCCTTTAACCGCCGTTCCGCCCAGTTTCGCGGGTATCTGAACTGCCTGCAACCCGCCTTTATATTTGATAATAACCGCCCCGTACTTTGTCTGAACAAACGTATAATCCCCTTCCGTTTTTTCGGAATACTTTACCGTATTGTCGTAGGTTCCGGCTTTTCTGTTGTTGCACATATAGTCGTAGTACACATGAAGGTTAAAAACACTCCGGTAAATGTCAATTCCCTCTCCCAGAACAAGTGTTTTAATATCTTTGTTGTTTTCAAACGCTCCATTGGCAATAGAACCGCCATTGCCCACGGTAATACTGGTCAGCTTATTGTTGGAAAAGGCATTTTCGCCGATAGTAACCTTGTCGCCCACGGTAAGGCTTGCCAACTGGTTGTTGGAAAAGGCGCTTTTGCCGATAGTAACCCCAGCCGGTATGGTAAGGCTTCTCAACTGGTTGTTGGCAAAGGCGCTTTCGCCGATGGTAACACCTGCGGGTATTTTAAGGCTGGTCAGCTTATTACTGGCAAAGGCGCTTTCGCCGATAGTAACCTTGTCGCCCACAGTAAGGCTGGCCAACTGGTTGTTGGCAAAGGCGCTTCCGCCGATGGTAACCCCGGCTGGTATGGTAAGAGTGGTCAACTGGCTTCCAGAAAAGGCTTCTCTACCGATGGTTTTAATGCTTGCTGGCAGGGTGAGGCCGGTAAGGCCCAGTCTTTCAAACGCTTTGTCCGCTATCGCCGTTATGGTAACACCGCCGATTTTTTCGGGTATGACGATAACCTTGTCCCACCCTTCGTAGCCGGTAATGGTTCCTTTCCCATCGGTCTTAAAATCGCTTGCGTTTTGCGCGAATACTGCCGCACACAGTGCCGTGCATAGTAATAATGCGATTACGATTTTTTTCATATTAAACACTCCTTTTGTGTTGTATAAAAAGCCTTTGTATAAGGCGTTTTTCCAAAGTGGGGATAATTGTAATGTGGTTGTTTGAATAAATACTGTTAGATACTTGACACGATTTTTACATAGTTGATATAGTTGCCTGTTGCCTGTTGCCTGTTGCCTGTTGCCTGTTGCCTGTTGCCTGTTGCCTGTTGCCTGTTGCCTTCGACCTGAAGACTTTTTCCATAACTGGGGCTTTTATTTGGCCTCTCACCATGCCGCATTTGTCCGTGAACGCCCCCTTGACGGGGCACTGTTGTTTGGGTGTGCCTGCTGCGATCTGTTGGGTTTTGGCTGTTTGTATGTTCTTATTAGCCATGCGATTATTTTATAGAAATATTTTTTGTAGTGCAATGAGTATTTAGAGTGAATAATGCCCTTTTTTCAAGGTGCGAATTGCTATCACGGCGATATAATTCTTATTAGCGCTAGAAGATGTATGCCGAATAAACTTCTTAAGTACAGGCGGGCAGGCTGCGTGCGATGTAAAAACATCTTTCGGGCGTTCCCCGCCGGAGAGACTTTGGAATAAAACAAAAAAAATTCAGAGAATAAGAGTTCGGCGACGTACCCTAGATAAAGTTTTCTACCCACCGCTGTTTAATCGCCGAAAGGCTCACAGCCAAATAAACGCACGGCGTAGCCGTGTAGATCAATAATGCCGCACGCTGAGAGCACCAATAAATGCCGCAGTCCCCAATAAAAGTAAGGCCGCCTTTAGGTGGCCGACAGTGCGAGTCGGGCTCGCCCATAGTTTTTGCCACCCGCAGCCCTGCCCTGACTGTACTTAATAAATTCCTTGGGCATACATCGTGTAGAGGAGAGGGATAAAGAGGTTTCAAAGAATTAGTTGTAGTCTAGTTCTTACGGACAACCCCTTCTCCCCTTTGTGATTGCGAACCAAAGGTTCGATGTTCCTTTGTGTTCTTCGTGAGAACTCTTGCGAATAAATGCTTTATGTAACCACAGCGATATTAATTTAACCTCGAGAAAATTTCATCAGCTATCACATGCGATGATTTCCCCCCAGCCTCGATAACAATATTGGCAATTTGCAGATAAGCCGCCGCCCGCCGCTCATGTAAAGCGCGGTGCGTCTCCCGTGGATTTTCCGTTCTGAGAAAGGGCGGCAATTCCCCACCGGCGGCGATTCTGTCCCACGCGTTTTCAGCGGAAATATCGAGATAAACCGTCACCGCGCCAGATTTCTTCAATATAGATAGGGCTTCGCCGTTGTCAATTAATCCGCCGCCTGCAGCAATTACACGCCGCTTAGCCCCATCTAAGTCCGCAAGAGCCGTCAGAGCTTCGGCCTCGGCTTTTTGAAAAATAGCCGGGGCTTCGCTAAAAAGCTGACGGGGGCTTTTTCCGGTTCTTTGCGAAATAAGCTCGTCAATGTCGATAAAATCGCATGAAAATAACGAGGCAAGCGCTTTGCCCGTGCTTGTTTTACCGGAATGTTTCGGCCCCATCAGAATTATATCTTTCATAGTTTTACTCTACAAGAATATTTGATAATTTGATAAAATGCTATATATGTCCGGTGCATGGTTTTTAATAGTTTTAATTTTAATTTCCTCGATCCCTGTGGTTGCCGTATACGTTTGGTTTCGTCTTGCAAAGTATCAACTTCCGCTTGTTCAATTTTTATTCGCGCTTCTTGCGGGCGCAGCGGCGGTTTTTCCCGCTCTAATTTTACGGGGCTTGCTGACATTTTCCTATTTCTCTCAAGGCAGAATAGCGGTGTTTTATAATTTCTTTATTAAAATAGCCTTTACTGAAGAATTAAGCCGTCTTATTATGAGGTATATAACACTTTTTAAACAAGTTCCTAATTGCCAATAAACTCCCTCATTTTTCGGCTCATCATAACTAATATATCATAATAGTGAGTACTTGTCATGCTCATAGTGAGTAAAATACCACTTTTTTGTATAAGTTACAAGTATTTTGTATAAGTTGTTTTTATGGAGATTTGAGGATAAATGCTTATTAGCGTCTGACCACTAAAACACATAAATAGTGCTTTTTAGATGATGCTTTTTTTAATGTATTTTTGTGGTCAGAATGTATGCCCAAACCAAAATACTGAAAAATTTCCGCCGCTAGGTAAAAGCCGTGCATACGCAAAGCCCTGCCGGGGGCGCACGGTGTGGATCGCCTACCATGCCACGCCAGAGCGTGCGTCAATTAATGCCACAGCCGTCTAGCCCCCGAAAGGGCTTTGCGTATGCACGGCTTTTATATAGAGTGATAATTATTTTTCGCTATTAATTTCTTTGGGCATACATCGTGTGAGGGCATTGCGTCTGTTTATGCAACAGCTTCTTTATTGTGCTTTTCCCATTGTCTTTTACGCCATAAACAAATACAAGCCAAAACAATGAGCGGAATAGAACAAACAGCCATAAATACAACTAACCACATAAATTACCCCCCGTTCTTTTTTCTTGATGATAATAACAATCCAGTAATCGCAAACACCAGAAAAACAATACAACCTGTAGCTATCAAAATATACTGTGGCAATTCTCCTTTTAATATACCGCCCAAAATGACACTGGCAAATGTCATTTTTGCCATATCCATCAATAACTTGCCAAGATTTTCCCAAAAATCCGGGTTTGGTTCTACTGTTTTTTTCGCTATACCTTCATTCTAGCATAATGCGGTAAAGGTGGCAAGCGTCAAGTTTAAAATGCCTGTTAGCGGTACAAGATGTATGCCCAAACCCAAAATATTGAAAAAATCCGTCGCTAGGTAAAAGCCGG